>JAEZKN010000052.1 GCA_023415395.1 Actinomycetes bacterium | reverse complement strand
CAGCTGCGCGACGCGGTCGCGGCGGCGGTGCGCGCCGACGTCGAGCGGGCGCACGGGGGACTGGAGTCCGCGACGCCCGTGCTCGAGGAGGCCATCGCCGCCGTGCGCGGCGCCCTCGGCGCGCTCGACGTCATCCGGGGGGAGGACTGGACGCCGCGAGCCGTGCTCGAGCCGGTCGGTCCGCAGACGGTCGCCGACCCGGTGGGCGACGTCGACGAGCCGGAGGCCACCAGGATCACCTCGCTGCCGGACTCCGGCGACGGCGTACCCGGGGGCGCTCCGGAGGGTGACGAGGACGCACGGCCCCTGGGCTGGCTCTTCCGCTCGACGCAGGCGTGAGCCGGCGTGGGCTCAGAGCTCGGCGCCGGTGCGGGAGCAGTCCGGCGTCGCCCGGGTCGGGTCGTCCGAGACGGGGTGCGCCACCACCCGGTCGACGCGCACGCCCGGCGGCAGCGGGTGGAAGAGCTGCATGTCGATGCCGCGACGTCCGCTCGACAGGCAGGACCAGCGGCCCGACACGACCGCGATGAAGGCCCCGGACTCGTCGGTGAGGAAGGCCTGCGCCACGACCTCCTGGTGCGGCCGGTCGCTCACGAGGTCCGCGCGGACGACCACGCCGGCGGAGTCCTGGTCGAGACGGACCGGCGTGGCGCGGACCTCCTCGGCCGGCGCCTCCTCGCCCGCGGGGGCCCAGGAGAAGTTGCGGTAGCCGACGCTGACGTCGCTGACGTCCTCGGCGCGGTCGCCGATGTCGAGGTAGAAGCCGTACTCCCGCCCGGGCGCCAGGTCGACGACCTCGCAGCAGGTGCTGTCCGACTCGATCGAGGCGGCGACGATCTCGTTCTCCTCGGTGCGGGCGGTGATGTAGCCCGTGGCGTAGCGCAGCGTGCGGTCGGTGACGTTCTGGACGACCACCGAGAGCAGGCCGTCGGTCACGCCCCACTCGCGGGTGACCAGCAGGGCGGGCGAGGAGTCCTCGGACGGCTCCACCGACCTCGCCTCGCGCCCCTCGAGCCGGTCGGCGATCGCCGAGCAGCCCGCCGTCGTCAGCGCCAGCGCGGCGATCGTCGCGGTCCACGTGGCGGCAGTGGCCTTCCGGTGCACGGTTCCCCCTGGCGGCTCGGCACGCTCTGCAGTTCCTCGCCCGGTTACCCCGGACCGGCCTCCCCGAAACGGAGGGGAGCGCGATGAGCGCGAGCGAGATCGACCTCGGCGAGCGGATCCAGGCCCCGCACTGGACCGTCGGCGACCGGGTCGCGGCGTTCGCCGCCCTCCTCCCGGCCGAGCCGGCCGGCCCGGTGGTGCTGCTCGTCGGGGCCGACCTGGTCCCGCACCTGCAGCAGGTCTATCCCGGGGCGGTGACCTCCGCGCCGGAGGGCTCGGCCGCCCTGGTGGTCGCCGACGTCTCGCTCCACCGGGCGGAGGACGCCGCACGCCTGCTGGGGGACGACGGGGTCCTCGCGGTGCTCGGGCCGCGGGGACCGCACCGCGTCTACCCGAGCCTCGCCCACCCCGAGCTCGTGTGGCGTCGGGGCTGGCCGGTCCAGATGGCGAGCGGTCCGGTGCCGTGGGTGCGTCGCCGGCTGGGCCTGGGCATCGGCCGGGGCGACGCCGTCCCCCGACTGTCGGTCTCCGGCGACGTGCCGTCCTTCGCGGACCGCGTCCTCGCCGACCTCGAGCGGGCGACCGGCCGGCCGGGCACCCTGGTCGGGCTCGTGACGGGCGGCCACACCGTGCTCCGGGTGCGCACGGCCGACGGGGACCTCGCGGTCCGGCTCTCGCTCACCGACCCCGACCGCGACGTGGACGCCTGGACCACGGTCCTGGCCGACGTGCCCTCCGCCGAGCCGCTCCTGCCGGAGGTCGTGGCCCGAGGCCGGGTGGGCGACCGGCCGTGGGTGGCGACGCACTGGACGCCGCGCCGGCGCGGGCTGGCCTGGCCGTGGCCCCGCCCCGAGCGGCAGTGGTCTGCGGCCGAGCGGCTCGCGGAGCTGCTCGGCGACCACCCGACGGGCCGGACCGCGACCGGGTGGGCGGCGCGCTGGGTCGCGGGCGCCCACGTCGTCCCGGGGGAGGTACGCCGACGCTGGGAGCGCCGGCTCGAGATGCTGGAGTGCGGCGTACCGACGGCCTGGTGCCACGGCGACCTCTGGCCCGGCAACGTGCTGCTGGACCGCGACCTCGTCACGGTCATCGACTGGGACAACGCCGGCCCCGACGCGCCCGCGGGCCTGGATCACCTGCTGGTGCAGGCGATGCGGGCCTCGGCCGCGGACGGGACGCTGGTGAGCGAGGAGCTCCTCGCGCTGGTCGACGCCCCCGGCCCGCTCGCCGACCGGACGGTCGCGGGTCTCCCGTTCGGCCACCACGACCGGGAGACGCGGGCCGCGCTCGCCCTCGCCGGCGTCGTGCTCTACCTGCGCAACCGGTCGCTGCACGACCTCGGCAGCGAGCAGCTCGACCGTCATCTCGCGGCGGTCGACCGGGCGCTCGGTGAGACGGTCGCCCCGCGGCCGCCGGCGGACGAGGCCGACCACGCGGCGGATCCCGCCGCCGGCCGCACCGCCCGCGGCGCGCTGTGGCTGGCGACCAACGGCGTGGTCGTCAAGACCTCCCAGACCGTCGTCCTCCTCACGCTCGCCGCGATGCTGGCCCCCCCGGCCCTCGGCCTGGTCGCCCTGGGCACGCTCATCGCCAACATCTGCGCCATCGTCGCGAGCCTCGGCACCGCGAGCGCGCTGGTGTTCTGGCGCGGCGACGTGGACCGGGCCGCACGCACGGCCGTCACCATCGGTCTCGGGACCGGCGCCCTGCTCGCCCTGCTGCTCTGGCTCGTCGCCCCGAGCCTGGCCGTCGCGCTGAACGCCGACGACGGAGGCGCCGCCGTCATCCGTGGCCTGACGCTCACCGTGCCCTTCCTGGCGGTCGCCGCGGTGACCAACGAGCTGCTGCGCCGCCGGCTCGCGTTCGCGCGCCGGATCCTCCCCGACACGACGTCGTCCGTCGTCGGCGCCGTGGTCGCGGTCGCCCTCGCCGCCGACGGTCGCGGCGTGATGGCGCTCGTCGTCGGCCAGGTCGTCCAGGCGGTGCTCACCATGCTGCTCGCGTGGGTCGTGCACCCGCCGGTGGTCCCCGGCTGGAACGCCGAGGACGCCCGGGGGCTGCTGTCCTACGGCGGCCCCTACGCCGGTGCGAACCTGCTCGAGCTGGTCCAGCTCAACCTCGACTACGTCATCGTGTCGTGGGTCCTCGGCGCCGAGGCGCTGGGCCTCTACTCCCTGGCCTTCCGCCTGGCGTTCATGCCCTACCTGATGATCGTGGTGGTCATCACCGGGGCGGCCTTCCCCTACCTGTGCCGCCAGCGCGGGACGGACCTCGGCCGAGCCGCCACCACCGTGATGACGGCGACCGTCACGATCGTCGTCCCGCTCTGCCTGGCCCTCGCGCTCTTCGCCGACCACCTGGTGCTGCTCGGCGAGAAGTGGTCGCCCGGCGTCGCGGCGGTCCCGTGGCTGGCCCTGTACGCCGTGCTGCTCAGCGTCGGCCAGCTCGTGCAGACCTCGCTCAACGCCCTCGGCCGACCGACGCTCTCGATGCTGCTGCGGCTGTGCCACCTGGTGCTGCTCGTGGTGACGCTGCTGGCGGTGACCCAGCGCGGCATCGTCGCCGTCGCAGTCGGTCAGGCCGCGGCGGCCGCCGTCGTCGCCGTCGTCGCCCTCGCCCTCGCGCGGCTGCAGCTGCCCGGGTTCTCCC
>JAEZKN010000026.1 GCA_023415395.1 Actinomycetes bacterium | reverse complement strand
GCACCACCTGCGAGGATCGAGGGGTCCTGCTCGGCCTTCGCCTGGAGCGCACCCGCGAGGCGGGCGGCCTGGGCGATCGGCGCGTTGAGCAGGTAGACGGCCTGGCTGAGCGACGCGAGCATCGCGCCGGCCAGCTTGCCCATGAGCACCTCACGCGACTCGAGGTCGGCCAGCTTGGCCACCTCCGACGCGTCGAGGGGCTTGCCGTCCAGGACGCCGCCCTTGATGACGAGGGCGGGGTTCGCCTTGGCAAAGTCACGCAGACCCTTGGCGGCCTCGACGACGTCGCCGTTGATGAAGGCGATGGCGGTCGGGCCGTTCAGGAGGTCGTCGAAGCCCGAGATACCCGCCTCGGAGGCGGCGATCTTGGCCAGCGTGTTCTTGACCACGGCGTAGTTGGCGTTCTCGCCGAGGGAGCGCCGCAGGTCCTGCAGCTGCTTCACGGTGAGACCGCGGTACTCGGTCAGCACGGCGCCAGCGCTGTCGTTGAAGGACTCAACGATCTCAGCGACGGCCGCCTGCTTGTCTGCCCGCGCCATGGGTCTCCTTCCGGTGGTGACCACCGCAACGAAGTCCTCGGGGAAAGACGAACGCCCCGAGCACAGGCTCGGGGCGTGAAGTAACTTCCTGCTCCGTCACCTGCGCGGGCCGTCCGTGTCTCCACGGAGCCTTCGGTCTGACTGCTGGCGCAGCCGGACAACCGGCGGTCTCTGGTTTCGTGAAGAAGCGTACGCGGCCGGTCGGGCCCGTGCCAAATCAGCGGCGCCCGGGCCGGGCCCAGCCGCGCAGAGTTTCGTCGGCCGACCGACAGAACTCACGTTGGGACGACAAAGGTTCATCGTCCAGGCATGAGTTTCATCGGCCGACCGATGAAACTCCCGGAGACGACGAAGGCCCGCCACCGGGGAGGGTGACGGGCCTTCGGGGTGGAGCTGAGGTCAGGCCTGCGCGGCCTCGTCCTCGACCGCGACGTTGCGGGTGCGGTTGGGGTCGACCTGGATGCCCGGGCCCATCGTCGTGGAGACGGTGACCTTCTTGATGTAGCGACCCTTGGAGCTGGCCGGCTTCAGACGGAGCACCTCCTCCAGCGCCGCGGCGTAGTTCTCCGCGAGCTGGGCCTCGGAGAAGGAGGCCTTGCCGATGATGAAGTGCAGGTTGGCGTGCCGGTCGACGCGGAACTCGATCTTGCCGCCCTTGATGTCGGACACGGCCTTGGCCACGTCCGGCGTCACGGTGCCGGTCTTCGGGTTCGGCATCAGGCCACGGGGGCCGAGCACGCGGCCGAGGCGGCCGACCTTGCCCATCATGTCCGGGGTCGCCACGACGGCGTCGAAGTCGAGCCAGCCACCGGAGACCTTCTCGATGAGCTCGTCGCCACCGACGACGTCGGCGCCGGCCTCACGGGCGGCCTCGGCCTTGTCCGCGTTCGCGAACACCAGGACGCGGGCGGTCTTGCCGGTGCCGTGCGGCAGGTTCACCGTGCCGCGGACCATCTGGTCGGCCTTGCGCGGGTCCACGCCGAGGCGCATGACGACGTCGACGGTCTCGTCGAACTTCTTCTTGCTGGTGTTCTTCGCGATCTTGATCGCGGCCAGCGGGGCGTGGAGCTCGTCCTTGTCGAACTGCTCCGCCGCCGCGCGGTAGGTCTTGCTGCGCTGCATGAGCTTCTCGTTTCTCTTCGGAAAAGATGTGGTTAGCGGGCCAGCGCGGCCCTCCCACGGTTTCAGTCGGTCGTGACGCCCATCGAGCGGGCGGTGCCCTCGACGATCTTCATCGCGGCGTCGATGTCGTTCGCGTTGAGGTCGGGGAGCTTGGTCTGGGCGATCTCGCGCACCTGGTCCTTGGTCAGCTTGCCGACCTTCTCCTTGTGCGGGACGCCCGAGCCCTTCTGCAGGCCCGCGGCCTTCTTGATCAGCTCAGCGGCCGGCGGGGTCTTGGTGATGAAGGTGAAGGACCGGTCCTCGTAGATCGTGATCTCGACCGGGATGACGTTGCCGCGCATGGACTCGGTCTGGGCGTTGTACGCCTTGCAGAACTCCATGATGTTCACGCCGTGCGGACCGAGGGCGGTACCGACCGGCGGCGCCGGCGTCGCGGCACCGGCCTGGAGCTGCACCTTGACCAGTGCGGCGATCTTCTTCTTCGGAGGCATGCTGCTTCTCTTTCTGTCTCGTGGTCATGACGAGGAGTACGTCGTACGCCTCTGCCACCTGCTGCCGCCCGTGCTTCCTCGGGCAACCTGTCTATTGTGCTGCGGCCGGCGTGGAATGCGAAATCGCGCTGGCCTAGTCTCGATACGCTCGCTGGCGCTCGCTACTCGACCGACGAAGACTCGGCGGTGGCCTCGACACGCTCGCTACTCGACCGACGAAGGGTCGGTGGTCGAGTGCCGCCGCGAGGAACGAGCGGCGGTGTATCGAGACCCGACCCGCCGAACCTCAGACCTTCTGGATCTGGCTGAAGCTGAGCTCGACCGGGGTCTCGCGGCCGAAGATCTCGACCAGCGCCTTGACCCGCTGGGACTCCGCGTTGATCTCGGTGATCGTGGCGTGGAGCGTCGCGAACGGGCCGTCGACGACCATCACGGAGTCGGAGACCTCGAAGTCGGCGACCTCGACCGGCTTCTTCGCGGCACCGCTGCTCGCGGCGGCCGGGGTGCCGGCGGCGACCGCCTCGGCCTCGGCGCGGGCCACGACGGCCGGGGCGAGCATGCTCTCGACCTCGGACATCGACAGCGGGACCGGCTGGTGGCTGTGGCCGACGAAGCCGGTGACCGACGGGGTGTGCCGCACGGCGGCCCAGGACTCGTCGGTGAGGTCCATGCGGACCAGGACGTAGCCGGGGAGCACGGTCCGGCGCACCATCTTGCGCTGGCCGTTCTTGATCTCCGCGACCTCCTCGGTGGGGACCACGATCTCGTGGATGTAGTCCTCCATGTTGAGGGAGATGATGCGGTTCTCGAGGTTCGACTTCACCCGGTTCTCCATGCCGGAGTAGGTGTGCACGACGAACCAGTCGCCCGGCTTGGCCCACAGCTCGCGCCGGAAGGCCTCCAGCGGGTCGTTCTCGTCGGCGTCCTCGTCGGCGCCGTCGGCGTCCTCGTCGGTGACCTCGAGGTCACCCTCGGCGTCGGAGAGCTCCCGGCTGGTGCCGGCGGCCTCGTGGTCGTCGAGGCCCATGGCCTCGTCGGTGTCCTCGTCGGTGACCTCGGCGTCGAGGCGGGGGTCGTCCTCCACCTCGGGGCCGTCGTTGGGCTCGCCGTACTGGTCCTCGAGGGACGGGTCGACCTCGGGGGTCGTCTCCTCGGTCTCGACCGAGTCGTGCTCCTGCTCAGACACGTACTGCTCCATCAGGTGTGCGGGTGCTGCCGGGTGGTCCGGTCGGCCGTGATCAGCTGGCCGAGCCGGTGAAGATCGCGAACACGAGCTTGCCGAAGCCCAGGTCGAGCAGCGACACGATCGTCATCAAGACGATGACGAACACCATGACCACGATGAAGTAGGTGACCAGCTGCTCCTGGGTCGGGTAGACGACCTTGCGGAGCTCTGCGACCACCTGCCGGTAGAACGTGGGGAGGCTCGTGCGCTTGGGGGTCTCCCCGCCGCGCGGTCCGCGGACTGCCTTGCTGTCCGACACGGCCTTCACCTCTCCTCGACTACGGGTTCCTTGCAGGGCACGAGGGACTTGAACCCCCAACCTTCGGTTTTGGAGACCGATGCTCTGCCAGTTGAGCTAGTGCCCTCCGATGGTCCCTGCGGGTCCGCCTCGTGTGAGGGCGCGACCGAGCATCTGGCTGAACCACCGTCGAGGAGTCTACGGGGCCGCTGGTCCGAGCACCAATCGGTCTCTGAGACGATGGTCGGGTGAGCGAGCAGCAGCCCCTGTCCCCTCCGCTTGACGAGCGGTCCCGTGACGACCTCGAGGCCTTCCGCGCCTCTGAGCAGACGGCGTACGACGCGCTGGTCGCGTCGGGCCTGAAGCTGGACCTCACCCGTGGCAAGCCCTCGGCCGAGCAGCTCGACCTCGCCGACGGGCTGCTGCGGCTGCCGACCACCACGACCTCCCCCGACGGGGTCGACACCCGCAACTACGGCGGGCTGTCGGGCGTGCTCGCCCTGCGCGAGATCTTCGCCGAGCTCCTCGGGCTCGAGGCCGCGCAGCTCTCGGCCCAGGGCAACTCCAGCCTGACCCTGATGAAGGACGTCCTGTCCTACCTGTGGCTCAAGGGCGGCGTGGACTCCGAGCGCCCGTGGGGCCGGGAGGAGAAGGTCCGGTTCATCTGCCCGGTCCCCGGCTACGACCGCCACTTCGCGCTGACGGAGTGGTTCGGCATCGAGATGATCCCCGTGCCGATGCTGGCCGACGGCCCCGACACCGACGCGGTCGCTGCGCTGGTCGCCGACGACCCGACGATCAAGGGCATGTGGGTCGTCCCGACCTACGCCAACCCCACCGGGCAGGTGACCACCCAGGAGGTGGCCGAGCGGCTCGCGTCGATGCCGACCGCGGCGCCGGACTTCAAGATCCTCTGGGACAACGCCTACGCGCTGCACCACCTCACCGAGGTGGAGTCGAAGAGCGCCGACATCGTCGGCCTGGCCGCGGCCGCGGGCAACCCGCACCGGCCGGTCGTCTTCGCCTCCACCTCCAAGATCACCTACGCCGGCGCGGGCGTCGCCTTCGTCGGCGGCTCCACCGAGACGATGGCGAGGTTCCACGCCCACCTCGGCCTCGGCTCGATCGGCCCCGACAAGGTCAACCAGCTGCGGCACCTGGAGTTCTTCGGCTCGGCGCAGGGCGTGCGCGACCACATGGCCCGCCACCGCGAGCTGCTCGCGCCGCGGTTCAACGAGGTCGAGCGGATCCTCTCCGAGCGCCTCGGCGGCCTCGGCGTCGCGACCTGGACCCAGCCCGACGGCGGCTACTTCGTCAGCCTCGACGTCCTGCCCGGGACCGCCAGCCGCGTCATCGAGCTGGCGAAGGGTGCGGGCGTGGCGCTGACGCCGGCCGGCTCGGCGTTCCCCTACAAGCGCGACCCGCGCGACGAGAACATCCGGCTCGCGCCGTCGTTCCCCGTCCTCGAGGAGGTCACCGGCGCCATGGAGGCCGTCGCGACGTGCGTGCGCCTCGCGGCCGCGGAGAAGCTGCTCGCGTGACCCGGGCGCGGCGCGATGCGTGACCTGCACCGGCTCCCGAAGGCGCACCTGCACCTGCACTTCACGGGGTCCATGCGGCACTCGACCCTGCTCGAGCTGGCCGCGCGGGACGGCATCGTGCTGCCCGACCAGCTCGTCGAGGAGTGGCCACCGACGCTGTCGGCCGCCGACGAGAAGGGCTGGTTCCGCTTCCAGCGGCTCTACGACGTCGCGCGGTCGGTGCTGCGCACCGAGGGCGACGTGCGGCGGCTGGTGCGCGAGGCCGCGGAGGACGACGTCCGCGACGGCGGTCGCTGGCTGGAGATCCAGGTCGACCCCAGCGGCTACGGCGCCCGCTTCGGCGGCATCACCGCCTTCACCGACCTCGTGCTCGACGCGGTGCGCGAGGCCTCGGCCGAGACCGGCCTGGGCATGGCCGTCGTGATCGCCGCCAACCGCACCCGGCACCCGCTGGACGCCCGCACGCTGGCCCGCCTGGCCGGGCAGTACGCCGGCCGCGGCGTCGTCGGGTTCGGGCTCTCCAACGACGAGCGGCGGGGCCGGACGGGCGAGTTCGCGCCGGCGTTCCGGATCGCCGAGCGGGCCGGGCTGCTGCTGGTGCCGCACGGCGGCGAGCTCCGCGGCCCCGAGCACATCCGGCTCTGCCTCGACGAGCTGCGCGCCCAGCGGCTGGGTCACGGGGTCCGGGCCGCGGAGGACCCGGCGCTCCTCGACCGGATCGCCGCGGCCGGCGTCGTGCTCGAGGTCTGCCCGACCTCCAACGTGGCGCTCGGGGTCTACTCCGACCTGACCTCGGTCCCCCTGCCGACCCTGCTGGCGGCCGGCGCGACGGTCGCCCTCGGGGCCGACGACCCGCTGCTCTTCGGCTCCCGGCTGGCCGGTCAGTACGCCACCATGCGCGCCGCCCACGAGCTCTCCGACGACCAGCTCGCCGACCTCGCCCGGATGTCGGTGCGCGCCTCCCGCGCCCCCGAGGACACGAAGGCGGCGATCCTCGCCGACATCGACGTCTGGCTGGCCACCGATCCTGACAGGATGTCCCCATGACCACGGGCCCCGAGAACCCCTACGGCGGGCAGCAGCCGCCGCAGAACCCGTACTACCCCCAGCAGTCGCCCCAGCAGCCGGGCTACGGCTACCAGCAGCCGCAGCCGCCGTACGGCTACCCGCAGCAGCAGCCTTACGGCTACCAACCGCCGAAGCCGAACCACCCCTCGGCCACGACCTCGCTCGTGCTCGGCATCATCGGCCTGGCCGGCATCTTGACCTGCGGCGGCATCACGCTGGTGCTCTCCCCCTTCGCGTGGGCCACCGGGGCCAAGGCCGTGCGCGAGATCCGGGCCAACCCGGAGGCCTACGGCGGCGAGGGCAACGCGGCGGCCGGCAAGATCATGGGGATCGTCGGCACCGTGCTGCTGATCCTCGGCATCGTCGCGGTCGTGGCGTTCTTCGTGCTCGTCGCGACCTACGACACCAGCCTGCTCGAGGACTCGGGCAACAGCGAGTTCTAGCTACAGCTCGCAGCCCACGAGCACCGGCTCGTTGACGAGCCGGATGCCGAACCGCGCCTCGACGCCGTCGCGGACCTCGCGGGCGAGCGCGAGCAGGTCGTCGGTGCTGGCGCCGCCGCGGTTGGTGAGCGCCAGCGTGTGCTTGGCGGAGAGCGCCGCCCGGTCGGTGCCGTGGCCCTTGGCGAAGCCCGCGTGCTCGATGAGCCAGGCGGCGCTGGTCTTCACGGTGCCGTCGGGCTGCGGCCACGCCGGCGCCCCCTCGGGGACGGCGTCGGGGGCGACGATCGGGTTGGTGAAGAACGAGCCGGCGCTCCACGTGTCGTGGTCGGCGGCGTCGAGCACCATCCCCTTGCCGCCGCGCAGCGCCAGCACCGCACGGCGTACGTCGGCGAGCGGGGCCCGCTCCCCCAGCCCGACGCCCAACGCGCGGGCGAGCTCGGCGTAGGCGACCGGCTGGCCGAGAGAGCCCTGACGCAGCTGGAAGGTGACGCTGAGGACGACGTGCCGGCCTCCCCCGTCCTGCAACCGGTCGGCCTTGAACCGGGAGGTGCGGTAGCCGAAGTGGCACTCGGCGTTGGCGAACGTGCGGACGCCGCGCAGGGTGCGGTCCCAGACCCGGACGGACGCGATGGTCTGGCTGACCTCCTGGCCGTAGGCGCCGACGTTCTGGATCGGGGTCGCGCCGACCGACCCCGGGATGCCGGAGAGAGCCTCGACGCCGACCCAGCCGCGCTCGACGGCGGTCGCCACGAAGTCGTCCCACGGCTCGCCCGCGGCCACGGTGACCAGCACCCCGCCGCAGGACGCCTCGTCCTCGACGTCCGGGGTGACCCCACGGGTGGCGATCTCGACGACCCGGCCGCGGAAGCCCTCGTCGGCGACCACGAGGTTGCTGCCTCCCCCGAGCACCAGCACCGGCAGGTCGGTGTCGAGGGCGCCGGCCAGCTCGTCCTCGGAGGTGACCGTGACCCACTCGTCGGCCGGGCCGCCGAGCCGGAGCGTGGTGTGGTCGGCGAGCCGCTCAGGCACGAAGCACGGCCTTGGGCATGCCGAGCACCTTCTGGCCGCCGCTGGTCACCGTGAGGGCGAGCGTGGTGAGGCCGTCGGCCTCGGACCTGACCTCGCCGGCCACCTCGACGTCCACCCCGCCCTCGGCCGGGACGACCACGGGGTTGGTGAACTTGCAGCCGAGGCTGACGACCTCGGCGCCGGGGAACCACGTCTCGACCGCGCGGGCGGCCAGCGCCATCGTGTACATCCCGTGGGCGATGACGCCGGGCAGGCCGACGCTGCGGGCGACGTCCTCGTCCTGGTGGATCGGGTTGTGGTCGCCGCTGGCGGCGGCGTAGCGCACCAGGTCGGCGCGCGTGACGGTGTAGGTCTGCGGCGCGAGCGTCATGCGTCCCCCCGGTGGACGAGGGTGGCGCTGGTCGAGCAGACCCGGGCGCCGGAGGCGTCGGTGATCTCACTGGTGGTGCCGATGATGTCGTTGCCCCCGATCTGGCGCAGGCTCGCGACGGTCAGCGTCGTGGTGAGCTCGTCGCCGGGCACGACCGGCCGCTCGTAGGCGAACTCCTGCTGGCCGTGCACGATCCGGTGCAGGTCGATCTCCTCGGCCTGGAGGAAGGCGTTCATGGCGTCGAAGGCCAGGACGATCGGGTAGGTCGCCGGGGCTGCCCCGCCGGCGTACTCCCCGCCGGTGGCGGCCACGAAGTCGCCGATGCTGTCCGCGGTCACGACGTAGGGTCGGGTGGGTGGGAAGACCCGGCCGACGAGCGACTGGTCGACTGGCATGTCGCCAACCTAGCCTGCTGCTGCTCGGCCTCGTCCTGCTGGTCACCGCCTGCACCGGCGCCGACCCGACCACCGCGCCGCGGGACCGGCCGGCAGGCACATCGTGCGGGCCGGTCCAGTGG
>JAEZKN010000007.1 GCA_023415395.1 Actinomycetes bacterium | reverse complement strand
ATCTCGACGTCGTAGCCCTTGGCCTCCAGGTACTGCCCGTAGACCTCGGCCAGGGGGATGTTCTCGCTGAAGTCCTGACCCCGCACCCGGATGGTCGGGCCCTCCACGTCGTCGCCGCCGCTCGCGTCATCGGAGCCGCCGTCGTCGTCACCGCCCGCTGCGGCGACCATCCCCATCGAGAGGATCGCGGCGAGGAGGACGAGCAAGGAACGTGGCCTCATGTGGGCTCCCTTCTGAGGGCTCCGGCCGCTCAGCCGGTGCGGGGCGGGCGCCGGTTCCGGAGGGGACCCGGGAGCAGGCGCTCGGCGGCCCCGAAGGCTAGACCGGTCAGCCCGGCCAACGCGGCGATCAGCAGCGCGCCGGCGACGAGGAGGCCGTCGTTGTTCTGGCCAAGCCCGTCGCGCACGTAGCGGCCGAGGCCGTCGCCGCCGAGGAAGGCGCGGATGGGCTCGGTCGCCACCACCTGGACCGCCGCGACGCGGATGCCGGCCAGCACGGTCGTGGCGCCGAGGGCGAGCTCGATGCGGGTCAGGATCTGCGTCTCGGCGATGCCCATCGCTCGCGCCGCGTCGACCGAGGCCGGATCGGCGTTGCGCACGGCGGTGTAGGTGTTGAGGAACATCGGCGGGAGCGCGAGCAGCAGCAGTGCGGTGAAGATCGGCACCGGTTCGGAGCCCCAACCGCGTTGCAGCGAGATGGGCACGAGCAGACCCGCGACGGCAAAGGTCGGCACCGCTCGGCTCAGCGTGACGGCCCACGTGGCGATCGCCTGGCCACGACGCCGGTGGGCGAGCAGCGAGGCGGTCGGGACCGTGAGCACCACTGCGACGGCGACCACCGCAGCGCACAGGGTCAGGGTCTCCCCCAGCGAGGTGAGGATGCCAGCAGGGCCCGTCCAGCTGTCCGGGTCGGTGAGCCACTCGAGGACGCCGATGTCGCGGGGCACTGCTTGTTGGGAGAGGACAGCCTGCTGGGAGAGGAGGCCGGTGCTCATCGCGTCGCCGCCGCGACGTCTCGCCGGCGGGCCCACGGGGTGAGGCGGGCGCCGATCAGCTGGATGAGCAGGTCGAGCGCGAGCGCCAGGAGGATCGACAGCACCGAGCCGAGCACCATCGGCGTCCAGAACGTGCGTCGCAGCCCGTCCAGGATGAGCCGACCGAGCCCGCCCTGGCCGACGATCGCGGCGACCGTCACGAGCCCCACGGTGGACACGGTCGCGATGCGCAGCCCGGCGATGAGGAGGGGCGCGGCGACGGGCAGCTCGACGGTGAGGACTCGACGGGTCGGCGACATGCCCATCCCGTCCGCGGCGTCGCGCACCGAGTCGGGCACCGATCGGAAGCCGGCGACGAAGTTCGTGACGAGAATGAGCAGCGTGTAACCGGTGAGCGGGATCACCGCGGTCCACACCGACAGCCCCGTGTAGGGCACGAGCAGGCCGAAGAAGGCGACGCTGGGGATCGTGTAGATCGCGGCGGTAGTCGCGCTGATGGGCGTGGCGGCCCACCGGTAGCGCAGCGCGACGGCGGTCAGCACCGTGGCCACCGCGGTGCCGATCGCGACCGCCAGCAGCGTGAGCCGGAGGTGCTGCCACAGCGCCTCGCTGATCTGGTCCCACTCGTCGACCAGGTACTCCCACCGGAAGATCGGGTTGGAGGCCTGGCCGAGCACGTTCACGTCCCGCCCGCCTGCAGCGACAAGCCCTTGCGGATGTGCTCGAGGGTCGCGACCCCGCCGAACCGGCCGCCGTCCTCGATCACCGCCACCGACGTGTCCGACGCCATGATCACCTCGACGGCGTGGTGCAGCGTGCTGTCGGGCGTCACCTGCGCTGCGGGGAGCGCGACGGGCGCGTCGCGCAGCGGCCGAGCGCGATCGAGCTGGCCGCGGTGGACCCATCCGGTGAAGCGGCCCTCACGGGTGACCCCGAGCCACTCGCTGCCGTTCGCCGCCATGACCTGGTCGGCGCGGTCGTGGTCGCTCTCCACGTCGACGACGGGGCCCTGCAGGAACGGCAGCTCGTCGACCGTGTGCAGGCGCAGCCGCTTCATGCCGCGGTCCGCGCCGATGAAGCGCTCGACGAAAGGGCTGGCGGGCGCCCGGAGCATGTCGTCGGGCGTGTCGTACTGCTCCAGCACTCCCCCGACGTTCATGAGCGCGATCCGGTCGGCGACCCGGATGGCCTCGTCGATGTCATGGGTGACGAGCACGATCGTCTTGTGGAGTCGCTCCTGCAGCGAGCGCAGCTCGTCCTGGAGCTTGGCGCGCACGATCGGGTCGACAGCGCCGAAGGGCTCGTCCATCAGCAGCACCGGCGGGTCCGCGGCCCGGCCGCGGGCCACGCCGACCCGCTGCTGCTGCCCTCCGGAGAGCTCGCGGGGGTAGCGGTCGAGGTAGCGGCCGGGGTCGAGGCCGACGAGGTCGAGCAGCTCGGCGGTGCGGGCGCGGACCCGGTCCGCGTCCCAGCCGAGGAGCCGCGGGACGATGCCGATGTTCTTGGCGACGGTCATGTGTGGGAAGAGACTGCCGCCCTGGATGACGTAGCCGATGTGGCGTCGCAGGTCGTCGTCGTCGCGGCGGCGCACGTCCTCCCCGTCGATGCTGATCGTGCCCGACGTCGGCTCGATCAGCCGGTTGATCATCTTCAGGCTCGTGGTCTTGCCGCACCCGGAGGGCCCCACGAGCATGACGATCTCGCCCGCCGCGATGGTGAGGCTGAGGCGGTCGACGGCCGGCGTTCGTTGCCCGGGGAACCGTTTGCTCACCTCGTCGAGCACGATCTCCGCGCCACTGACCCGAGCGGGGCCCGAGTCCTCGCGCGGGTCGGTCACGCCCTGATCCCCCGGGAGATGGTGAGCCGCCCGAGCAGCAGCAGGAGCAGGTCGACGACGAGCGCGACGAGGACCACCCCGACCGTGCCGACGACGGCGTAGTTCACGGCGTTGGCCCCGCCGATCTGGGCCAGGCCGGTGAAGATGTAGCCCCCGAGCCCGGGGCCGAGGACGTAGGCCGCGATCGCCGCGACGCCCATCGACATCTGCATCGAGACCCGCAGCCCGGCGTGGATCACCGGCCAGGCCAGGGGCAGCCGGACACGGAGCAGGACGCCGGTCCGGCTCATCCCCATGCCGCGCGCGGACTCGAGCAGGCTGCGGTCGACGCCCAGCAGGCCGACGATCGCGTTGCGCAGCACGGGGAACACCGCGTAGAACGTCACCGCCCAGAAGGCCGTCATCGCCCCGATGCCGAGGAGGGGCATCAGCAGCCCGACCAGCGCGAAGGACGGGATGGTCAGGCCGATCGCGGAGACCGCGTTCGCGACCGGCTCCAGCCGGGGCGCGGCCACGACCAGCACCGCGAGGACGAGGGCGACGAGGGTCGCGACGGCCACCGCCTGCACGACCAGGTTCGCGTGCTGGAAGGTGTTGTACGCGATCTGGTCGCGGCGCTCGTCGATGAACTCCCACACCCGTCGGACGCTACGCGCGTGGCGCGCCCGCCCCCACCGTCCGTGGCCTGAGGCGAAGGACAGGGGTCTCCGCCCCGACGGAACCCGAGCCTGCGTCAGCCGCGCGCGAGGTAGCCCAGCAGGTCGTGCCGGGTGACCACGCCGACCGGCTTGCCGTCCTCGTGCACCAGCAGGGCGTCGTCGCCCTCGAGCGCCGCGACCGCGTCGGAGGCCGGCTCGGTGGAGCCGATCGACGGGAGCGGGGCCGACATGTGCTGGGCGACCGGGTCGGTGAGCTTGGCGGTGCCGGTGAAGAGCAGGTCGAGCAGGGCCCGCTCGGACACCGAGCCGACCACCTCGGCCGCCACGACCGGCGGCTCGGCGCGGACGACCGGCATCTGGGAGACGTTGTACTCCTGCAGGATCGCGACGGCCTCGGCGATGGTCTCGTTGGGGTGCGTGTGCACGAGGTCCGGGAGGCGACCGTCCTTGCCGCGCAGCACCTCGCCGACGTTGATGGCCGGACGCTCGATGCCGTCGACGCCGAAGCCGTACTGACCGAGCCAGTCGTCGTTGAAGACCTTGGTGAGGTAGCCGCGGCCGGAGTCCGGGAGCAGGACGACGATGACGGCGTCCTCGCCCTCCGGGGTGCCCTCGAGCTCGTGGGCGAGCTGGATCGCGGCGTGCACGGCCATGCCGGACGAGCCGCCGACGAGCAGCGCCTCCTCGCGGGCCAGGCGGCGCGTCATCGCGAAGGAGTCGGCGTCGGAGACCTCGATGATCCGGTCCGCGACGTCACGGTCGTAGGCGTCGGGCCAGAAGTCCTCTCCGACGCCCTCGACGAGGTACGGGCGCCCGGAACCCCCGGAGTAGACCGAGCCCGCCGGGTCGGCGCCGATGACCTGCACGGCCGGGTTCTGCTCCTTGAGGTAGCGCCCGGTGCCGCTGATCGTGCCGCCGGTGCCGACACCGGCGACGAAGTGCGTGATCTTCCCGTCCGTCTGCGCCCAGATCTCCGGACCGGTCGACTCGTAGTGCGACCGCGGGTTGTGCGGGTTGGAGTACTGGTCCGGCTTCCAGGCACCCGGCTGCGAGGCGAGCCGGTCCGAGACGTTGTAGTAGGAGTCGGGGTGCTCCGGCTCGACCGCGGTCGGGCAGACGACCACCTCGGCGCCGTACGCGCGCAGCACGTTGCGCTTGTCCTCGCTGCCCTTGTCGGGGCAGACGAAGACGCACCGGTAGCCCTTCTGCTGGGCGACCATCGCCAGGCCCACCCCGGTGTTGCCCGACGTCGGCTCGACGATCGTGCCGCCCGGCTGGAGCTCGCCGGAGGCCTCCGCGGCCTCGATCATGCGCGTGGCGATGCGGTCCTTCACGGACCCGCCCGGGTTGAGGTACTCCACCTTGGCGAGGACGATCGGTCCCTTCGCGCCGTTCAGGGACCCCGTGGACTTCGAGAGCCGCAGCAGCGGGGTGTTGCCGATCAGCTCGAGGAGGGAGTTCACGTACTGCATCCCCACAATCTAGGGCCGGTCGGCGCGAAGCCCGCAAACGCCGTCGCCGTGCCGCTTCCGTAGAGTGGCCCCGTGGGGAAAGCCGCTGCTGCACGCAAGCTGGCCTCCGCCGCGGCGTACGGCGGGGGCGGCCTGTCCGTGCTCGGCGCCGGGCTCTACGGCGTGCTGCGGGCCGAGGCCGCGGTCGCGCGCAAGACCATCGGCAACGCCGAGGGCGACCCCCCGGACCCGACGGGCTACTACGGCCGCGGGCGCCCGGGCCCCGCGATCAAGGTGGCCCTGCTCGGTGACTCCAGCGCCGCCGGCTACGGCGTGGACCGGGTCGAGGAGACCCCGGGCGCCGTGCTCGCCAGCGGCCTGGCCGAGCGCGCCGACCGCCGCGTCTTCCTGCGCGACTTCGCCGTGGTCGGCGCCAGGTCCTCCGACCTCGACGCCCAGCTCGACCTGGCGCTGCCGACCGAGCCTGACGTCGCGGTGATCCTCATCGGCGCCAACGACGTCACCCACCGGGTGCTGCCGTCCGCGTCGGTGCGCCACCTCTCCGAGGCCGTCCGGCGGCTGCACGAGGCGGGCGTCGCCGTGCTGGTCGGCACCTGTCCCGACCTCGGCACGATCAAGCCGATCGCCCCGCCGTTGAAGCAGGTGGCCCGCGTGTGGTCGCGCCGGCTGGCCGCGGCCCAGACGATCGCCGTGCTCGAGCAGGGTGGTCGCACCGTGTCGCTCGGCTCGATCCTCGGCCCGGAGTTCGCGGCCGCGCCGGCCGTGCTCTTCGGCCCCGACCAGTTCCACCCGTCCGCCGACGGCTACCGGTCGCTCGCCCAGGTGCTGCTGCCCTCGACGCTGGCCGCGCTCGGCTTGATCCCCGACGACGAGATCGAGCCCGAGACCTACCGCGGCGAGGGCATCATGCCGATCACCGACGCCGCGATCCGGGCCGTCAACGTGCCCGGCACCGAGCTCGGCGGCACCGAGGTCGCCGGATCGCGCCGCGGCGTCCGCGGCCTGTGGGTCGAGCTCCGGCGTCGCCGCCGGCAGCCGGGCACCGAGGGCGAGGCTCCTGACTCCGAGGGCGACGACACCGAGAG
>JAEZKN010000612.1 GCA_023415395.1 Actinomycetes bacterium | reverse complement strand
CTACGGCGCAGCCCTCCCGTGGCCGGAGACCAGCGGCCACCGTCCGGGCCGCAAGGCCGGCGCGGTCGTGGTGCTGGTCGACGGGGTGCTCACGATGTACGTCGAGCGCGGCGGTCGCACGCTGCTGACCTGGACCGACGACGTCGAGCGGCTCACGCCCTCGGCGGCCGCGCTGGCCGAGGCCGCACGGCGCGGCACGCTGGGCCGGATGACCGTGGAGAAGGCCGACGGCGAGCAGCTCCTCGGTGCGGGGTCGACGCCCCTGCGCGAGGCCCTCCAGGCCGCCGGGTTCGTCGCGACGCCGAAGGGCCTGCGGCTGAGGGCGACCGATGCCCGAGGGTGACGCCGTCTGGCGCACGGCCGACCGCCTGCGCAAGGCCCTCGACGGTCGCACGCTCGTGCGCACCGACTTCCGGGTCCCCCAGCACGCCACCGCCGACCTGGCCGGCGCCACGGTGGTCGAGAGTGTCTCGCGCGGCAAGCACCTGCTCACCCGGATCGACCACGACCAGCAGTGGACGCTCCACACCCACCTGAAGATGGAGGGCTCGTGGCGCGTCTATCGGCCCGGGGAGCGGTGGAGCAAGCCCGGTCACCTCGCCCGGGTCGTGCTCGACGCCGGCGAGCGCACGGCGGTCGGCTTCGAGCTCGGCATCGTCGAGCTGCTCCCCCGCGAGCGCGAGGCCGACGTGGTGGGTCACCTCGGGCCCGACCTGCTCGGGCCCGACTGGGACGAGGAGGAGGCGGTCCGGCGACTCACCGCCGACCCCGACCGCCCGCTGGGCGAGGCGCTGCTCGACCAGCGCAACCTCGCGGGCATCGGCACGATCTACCGCACCGAGCTGTGCTTCCTGACCGGCTACGACCCCCGCGACCCCGTGCGGGTGGTCCGCGACCCGCTCCGCATGGTCCGGCTCGCCCGCACCATGCTCGAGCAGAACCGTCACCACGCGCAGATCGTCACCACCGGTGACAAGCGCCGCGGGCGGAGCCTGTGGATCTACGGCCGCGGGCAGGAGCGCTGCCTGCGCTGCGGCTCGCGCATCGAGCGGGCCGAGCTCGGGCAGCCGGGCGTCGAGCGCGTCGCCTACTGGTGCCCGACCTGCCAGCCCGCGCGGTGAGGCTCAGGCGGCGGAGGTGACGACCGGGCCGCTCGGGGCGGCCACCGGGATGCGGGTCAGGCCGGCGGCGGCCTCCTCCAGGGCGACGGCGTCGGAGACGTCGCGCAGCACCGCGGACAGCGGCACGTCGAGGGCGGCGCACAGCGAGGCGAGCAGCTCGGAGGACGCCTCCTTCTGGCCCCGCTCGATCTCGGAGATGTAGCCCAGGCTCACCCGGGCCTCCGCGGAGACCTCGCGCAGGGTCAGCCCACGCTGCATCCGCAGGTCGCGGAGCACGTCGCCCAGCAGGCGGCGGAACAGCACCATGCGCGTCTCCTTCCGGTGTCGTCAGCCCAACGCTACCCGAGGGTGGTTTCTTCCCGGCGCAGGACGCCCTCGAACGCCGCGACCGCCTCGCGGACGGTGCGCTCCTGCACCTGGTCGCGCCCGCCCGGGAGCTCCAGCGCGACCGCCTCCACCAGGCGCGGGCCGGCGATCCCGACGAAGACGGTGCCGACCGGCTTCCCCTCCTGCTCGTCCGGGCCGGCGACGCCCGTGGTGGCGATGCCGTACGTCGCACCGGTCAGCGCCCGGACGCCGGCGGCCATCGCGCGGGCGCACTCCGCGGACACGACGCCGTGCTGCTCGACGAGCTGCTCGGCCACGCCCAGCAACGCGACCTTGAGCTCGGTGGCGTAGGTGACCACGCCGCCGACGTAGGTCGCCGAGGCGCCGGGTGTCGCGGTCAGGGCGGCCGCGAGCCGGCCGCCGGTCAAGGACTCGGCGGTGGCCACGGTCGCCCCGACCGCGCGGAGCTGCTGGTGGATCCGCGGGAGCAGGTCGGTCACCCGCGCCACGCTAGACCACGCCTCAGAACAGCTTCACCACCTTGACCTTCACGGTCGCGCTGGACGCGGCGATGGTGTCGGTCCCGGGGTAGTCGACGGTGACGTCGTAGGTGCCCGGGGTGCTGAACGTGCCGAGGTTGACGAGCGCGTAGCCGTACACCAGTCGCACCTCCTTGCTCCGGCCGTTCCAGCTGACCGTGACCTTCCCGGTGGGCCGGGTCCCGTCGGCGGTCTCGACCTGGACGACCAGGCCGACCGGCAGCAGCTTCGCGATGGTCGTCGGCGGGACCGCGGTGGCGGTCACGGTGGAGGCGGTCTTCGCGTCCGGGAGCTCGAGCCCCACGACCTCCGGGTTGTGGTCCGACGCGCGGAACGGGTTCTCCTCGTAGAACTGCGTCGCGTTGTAGTTGTCACGGCTGTACTCGAAGGCGACCGACTCGTCAGCGTTGATCCGCCAGATGTCGACGCCGGTGACCATCTCCAGGGCCGCGTCGTTGGCGAGGACGTGGTCGAGCGAGCCGGACAGGCCGTCGAAGGAGTAGGTCGTCTCCCCCGGGTCGGTGGTCGACTCCAGGTTGGTGTACCCGCGGCCGTAGAGCACCTGCAGCGGGTCCTCCTCGGTGTAGGAGTTGAAGTCACCGGTGAGGAACACCTTCTCGGTGTCGCGCGAGGCCGCGAACTGCTCGGCGAAGGGCCACAGCGCCTCCGCCTGCGCGACGCGGTCGATGTTCGCGTTCCCCTGTCCGTCGGGGTCAGGCGTGCCCGAGCCCTTGGACTTGAAGTGGTTGACGATCACCGCGAAGGCCTCGGAGTCCGGCAGGCCGGCGCCCTTGAAGGCCTGGGCGAGCGGCTCCCGGGCGTTGTCGAACGCCGCGCTCCCGGTCAGCACCACGGACTCCCCGACCGGCTCGACGGCGGCGGGTTGGTAGATGAAGGCGGTCCGGATGACGTCCTGCTCAGCGACCGGCGGGAGGTCCGCCGCGGCCGGTGAGGGAACGAACGCCCAGGTCCCGGCCCCCGCATCGGCGTTGAGCGCGTCCACGAGCTCGGCGAGCGCGTCGTCGCGGTCCGCCTCGCCGAGGGCGACGGAGTTCTCGATCTCCTCCAGCGACACGATGCTCGCGTCGAGGCCGTTGATCGCGTGCACGATCTTCAGCTGCTGGCGCTGGAGGTCCTCCTCCTCGGCGGCGCCGCGGGGCCCGGTGGGCCCGCAGTCGTCGACGGTGACGGGGTCGTCGTCGCGGTCGAGGTAGAACTCGCACGAGCCGGGGTTCGCGGCCTCGTAGTCGGCGCCGGTGGTGTTGAAGTAGTTGAGCACGTTGAAGGTCGCCAGGCGGATGTCGCCGCCGACGTCGGCCGGGGCGGCGTTCTCCGCCCGGGTGTTCTCGAAGGTCGCCACGTCCGCACCGCTCCCGGTCACCTGGGAGGTCGGCTGGAACTTCCAGGTGCTGTTGCGGAAGTCGAGCACCACGGAGCCGGTGAAGTCGACGGCCGAGCCGACCCGGACCGGGTTGGTCCTCGAGAGCCACGGGAGCGGGATGTCCTGGTTGGGACCACCGCCGAACGGGAGGAAGTTGATGCTCGCGCCGTCGTCGAGCACGACACCGCGGTCGGCGTTGTCCGCCACGACCGCGGCGATCGCGGCGTCGTCCTGGGCGTCCGCGACATCGGTGGGCTGGATCAGCGGGCGGTCCCCGGCGGCGAGCCCGATCTCGGCGTACTGGTTGGTCGAGTAGTTGTCGGTGACGGTGAAGTCGCCCGTGGGCGCGAAGAGCTCGCCCTCGTGGGCCTCCCGCTCGGCGGCCGCCGGAACGCTCGTGGCGTGCGGCACCACCGGCGCCAGCGGCGTGGCGAGCGGGGTGAGCTCGTCGAGGACGACCTCGGTCAGGCCCTGGAACTCGGTGACCTCGCCGGTGACCCGCACCGAGTCGCCGATCTGCACCCGGGCGGCGCCGCCCCCGCCGTAGACGAACACGGCGTCGGAGGCTCCAGGCGTCGCGTCGGTCCCGCCCCCGGTCCCGCCGGTCTGCAGGTAGAAGCCGTTGAACCCGCCGGTCGGGTAGGTCGCGGTCACGACCCCCTCGGTGATGACCGGGTCGCCCGCGAGGGGCGAGGCGTCGCCGGTGCCCTGGATCTCCGCGATGCTCACCTCGACCGGGTCCGGCTCCTCCGGTGGCGTCGAGCCCGAGGACTGCGGGCTCGGCGCGCCGGTCACGAAGTCCGTCGCGTTGACATCGGTGTCCGTGCCCGTGCGGCTCGACGACGTCGCGTTGGCGGTCCCCGCCGCCTTGGCCGTCTCGAAGGTGTTGCTGTTGACGCCGACCAGGTCGACGATCCCGGTGCGGACGGTCGCGCCGTCGGCGGACGGGTTCAGGGCCGTGGTGCCGGTCGCGAGCCAGACGGTGAACGCCGTGCCGCTCATCGCGATGTCACCGGTCGCATCCGGGGCCGGCAGCGCGGTGGTGCCGCCCGTGCCCTTGGCCTCCTGGACCAGGTAGTGACCGCCGGCCGGGATCGACCCGGTCAACGGGGTGACGCCGGTCGCGGCGCCGGTGCCGCCGCTGCTGCGGTACTGCACCGACAAGCCGTCGACGCTGATGGGAGCCGACGTGGGGTTGTAGAGCTCGATGAAGTCGTGGGTGTAGGTGGCGCCGGAGTTGCCGCCGCCGCCGTACACCTCGCTGATGACGAGGCCGGTGCTGGCCGCGGTGGCCGGGGTGCCGAGCACCCCTACCCCGGTGACCGCCGTGGCGAGGCCGGCGGCAACCGCCAGCACCCGCCGCGACGCCCGAGACGTCGTGGACATGGGTGGAGTCCTTCCGAGAGATCCGAGATCCGAAAGTGGGGCGAACCCGTCCGGGGCCCCC
>JAEZKN010000600.1 GCA_023415395.1 Actinomycetes bacterium | reverse complement strand
GCCCAGGCCAGGCCGAAGACGACCGCGAGCGCGGCGGCGAACGCCGCGACCCGGGCGCCGGCGTTCACGACAGCTCGTAGCCGGCCTCGGCGACGGCCGCGCGGACCTCGTCGTCGGCCAGCTCCCGGTCGCTCGTGATCGACAGTGCACCGGAGGCGAGGTCGACCCGGACGTCGGTCACGCCCGAGATCTCCTGGACCTCCTCGGTGACCGAGGCGACGCAGTGCTCACAGGTCATGCCGGTGACGGTGTAGGTGGCCGTGTTCTCGGAAGTCATGGCTCTACCATACCCCCCTAGGGTATCTAGGACAACGGGCTCCTCCCCCATCTTGCCTCTGGAACAATCGCGGCCATGCCCGAGACGCCGCTGGAGCCACCGCTGGAGTCGCCCGGCCCGCGCCGTGGCCGGCCCGGCTACGACCAGGCGACCGTGCTGCGCCGTGCCATCGACCTCTTCAACCGGCAGGGGTACGACGGCACCAGCATGAGCGACCTGGCGCGCGAGCTCGGACTGACGAAGTCCGCGATCTACCACCACGTCACCAGCCGCGAGCAGCTGCTGGCCGCCGCGCTGGACGAGGCGCTCGACGGCCTGACCGTCGCCATCGACGCCGCGGTCGACGCCGACCCGGGCACCAGCGCGGCGGACCGGCTGCGGACGGCGGTCGAGGAGTCCGTGCGCATCCTGCTCGCGCACCAGCCCGCGGTGACGCTCCTGCTGCGTGTGCGCGGCAACAGCGCGGTCGAGCTGGCCGCGCTCGAGCGCCGGCGCGCCCTCGACGACAAGCTCGCCTCCCTGGTGCAGGCGGCCGCCGCCGAGGGCGCGGTGCGCAGCGACATCGCGCCCGACCTGATCAGCCGCCTGCTGTTCGGCATGGTGAACTCGGTCGCCGAGTGGTACCGCCCCGACGGACCCGTCTCGCCCGACGAGCTCGCGGCCTCGATCACCGCCCTCGCGTTCGAGGGGCTGGACGCCGGCTAGTCGTCCTGCTTGGCCGAGGACAGCTCGGCAGGCGTGACCCGCAGGAAGGTCCAGATCACCAGCGACGCGATGAACATCAGGATCGACGAGCCGAGGAAGGCCTGCGTCGCCCCCTCGGTGTAGGTGGCGACGTAGAGCGCGGAGTCCAGGTAGGACAGGGCGCCGCCGGGCACGGAGGCGTCCGGGTCGATCCCCGCGGCGACGATCCCCTCGCGCAGCGGGGCGGTGACCTCGTCGGCGCGCGCGTTGATCGCGTGCAGGGAGACCGTGCCGAGGATGGCGAGGCCGAGCGCGCCACCGACCTGCTGGACGGTGTTGAGCACCCCGGAGCCGACGCCGGAGTCGGCGTGCCGCACCGCGTGGACCGCGGTCAGCGTCATCGGCACGAAGGTCATCCCCATCCCGACACCCATCAGGACCAGGAACGGCAGGATCGAGGTGGCGTAGGAGAAGTCCGCGGCGAGCGGCTCGCCGCCCGGGGCCAGGCTCTGCAGGACGGCCGCGGGCGAGTCGTCCACGTCGTAGCGGGAGAAGCCGAAGAGCGCGACCGCGGCCATGAACGTGCCGGTGCCGGTGATGAAGCGGACCCCGATGCGGCTGACCAGGGCCGAGGAGAGGCCGGCGCCGACCATGACGCTGGCCGAGAAGGGCAGGAACGCGGCGCCCGCGTGCAGCGGCTCGTAGCCCATGATCCGCTGCACGAACTGGGCGTTGAAGTAGAACATCGCGATCATCGCCGCGGCGGCGAAGATCATCGCGCCGAAGCTCGTGCCGCGGGTGCGGTCCAGGACGATCCGCAGGGGCAGCAGCGGGTGCTCGACCCGGCGCTCGATCCAGACGAACGCGGTGACCAGCAGCCCCCCGACGACGAGGGTGGCGATCGTCCACGGGTCGTCCCACCCGTGCTCGGCCTCCCCGCCCCGGGTGAGGCCGAAGACCAGGCAGAAGAGGCCGACGGTCGCGGTGACCGCGCCGGGCACGTCGAGGCGGTTGGGGCTGCGCTCGGCCTCGGCGAGCCAGCGCGGCGCCAGCAGCGCGGCGACCAGGCCGATCGGCACGTTGATCCACAGCGTGAGGCGCCACCCGGTGACGTCGATGCCGGCGATGTTGTCGAGGCCGGTGAGGAACCCGCCGAGGAGGAGGCCGGTCGCGGCGCCGATGCCGGACATGGCGGCGAAGACGCCCATGGCCTTGTTGCGCGGCGGGCCGGCGGGGAAGTTGGTGGCGATCAGCGCGAGCGCGGCCGGCGAGGCGAGCGCGGCTCCCAGGCCCTGGAGGCCTCGCGCGCCGAGCAACATCCAGCTCTCGGTCGCCGCTCCACCGAGGAGCGAGGCGACGGCGAAGACGACGAGGCCGACGGTGAAGGTGCGCCGGCGACCGACGAGGTCGCCGAGGCGACCGCCGAGCAGCAGCAGGCCGCCGAAGGACAGGGCGTAGATCGTGACGACCCAGGTCAGCGTCGCCCCCGTCATGCCCAGGTCCTGGGCGATGTGCGGCAACGCGATGTTGGTGATGGTGGCGTCGACGATCAGCATCAGCTGCGCGACGGAGATGAGGACGAGGGCGCGGCCGAGGTGCGCGCCGACGGCCGGTCCGGTGGGCGTGGACGCCACGGTCGAGTCGGTCACGACCGAACAATAGATCATATAGGAACGGCGCGGTCACCCTTCCACGACGCGGCTCCGTCCCCGGAACTCCGCCACCGGTCTGCTGTCCGCGGCCCGGACCACCGTGACGTCGTAGACCCCCGACCGCCCGCGGACCGAGCGCTCCTGCGCCGTCGCGACCAGCTCGTCGCCGAGCCGCCCCGGCTCGAGGAAGATGATGTCGAAGCCGGCCGCCACGACCACGCCCCCGTGCGAGTTGCAGGCCAGGGCGAAGGCGCTGTCGGCCAGCGCGGCGATCAGGCCGCCGTGGCACAGGTCCCACCCGTTGACCATGTCCGCGCGCACCACCATCGTCACCGTCGAGGCGCCCGGCGTGACCGACACCAGCTGCATGCCGAGCGCGCGACTGGCCGCGTCGGCCGCCCACATCTCCTCGGCGCTCATGCGTCGAAGTCCACGCAGACCCGGTCGGAGACCGGGTGGGCCTGGCAGGTGAGCACGAACCCGCGCTCCACCTCCTCCTCGTCGAGGGCGTAGTTGCGGCGCATGTCCACCTCGCCCTCGGTGACCAGGGCGCGGCAGGGGCCGCACACGCCTCCCTTGCAGGCGAACGGCAGGTCGTGGCGGGTCGCGGCCGTGCCGTCGAGGATCGACCGGTCGCGCGGCAGCGGCGCCATGGTCGTCCGGCCGTCGAGGGTCACGCTGACCTCGCTGGTCTCCCCCGCGAGCTCGCGGTCGGGGCGGACCAGCTCGGGCGGGGGCTCGTCGACGTAGAACAGCTCGAAGTGCACCCGCTCCTCCGGCACACCGAGGTCGGCCAGCACGGTGCGTGCGTCGGCGATCAGCCCGAACGGCCCGCACAGCCAGACGTGGTCGACGCCGTCGACCGGCACGAGCACGGTGAGCAGCCGGCGCAGCCGCTCCGCGTCGAGCCGGCCGGAGAAGAGCTCGACGTCACGGGGCTCGCGGGACAGCACGTGGACCAGGTCCAGCCGCGGGCCGTGCCGGTCCTTCAGGTCGGCCAGCTCCTCGGCGAACATGACCGACCCCGTGGTGCGGTTGCCGTAGATCAGGGACACGGACGCGTCCGGGTGGGTCAGCACGGTCGCGGCGATCGAGAGCATCGGCGTGATCCCCGAGCCGGCCGCGATGCACAGGTGGCGCCCGCCCGGCCGCGGGTCGGCGCGGAAGGAGCCGGTGGGCGGCTGCACCTCGACGAGGTCGCCGGGGCGCACCTCCCGCACGAGCCAGCGGGAGAACAGCCCGCCCGGGATCTCGCGTACGCCGACGCGCGGCCGCGCCCCGACCGGCGCGCAGATGGAGTAGGACCGCCGGTGGTCGACGCCGTCCACGACCTTGCGCAGGGTCAGCGACTGGCCGGCTGCGAACGCGAACTCCTCGCGCAGGTCGTCGGGGACCTCGAAGGTGATCGCCGCCGAGTCGTCGGTGAGGTGCTCGACGTCGGCCACGGTCAGCGCGCGGAAGCGCACCGAGGGCATCTAGATCTCCTTCACGTGGTCGAAGGGCTCGTGGCAGTCGGTGCAGCGGTACATCGCCCTGCAGGCGGTGGCGGCGAACTCGGAGACCAGCTCGGTGGCCGACGACCCGCAGCGGGGACAGGCGATCGCGCGCCGGGTCGGCGCGAGCGTCAGCGCGACCGGGCCGTCGCGCCGCGGCGCCGGGC
>JAEZKN010000574.1 GCA_023415395.1 Actinomycetes bacterium | reverse complement strand
GCCGGACGCGGGGGTGGACGCGAGGCCGGCGGGCGGGTCGGTCGGCCCCGCCTCCTCGGCCCGGGGGCTGTCGTTGCACGCCGCGAGCAGCGCGCACGCCAGTGCCGCCGCCCCGAGTGCGCGCCCCATCCGCATGCCTGGCCCTCCCCTGACGTCAGGGTACGTCTACCCCGGGCGCCCGAGGACTACCCCCGTCGCCTGCGGATCTCGGCGTTGATCGCCGGGACGACCTCGTGCAGGTCGCCGATCACCGCGTGCGTCGCGCGGGTGACCATCGGCGCCTCGGGGTCGGTGTTGATCGCCAGGATGTGCTTGGCCGAGGAGCAGCCGGCCCAGTGCTGGATGGCGCCGCTGATGCCGCACGGGATGTAGAGGTCGGGCGAGATCCGCGACCCGGTCTGGCCGACCTGCTCGTGGTGGGGCCGCCAGCCCAACGAGGTCACGACGCGCGAGACGCCGAGGGAGGCGTCCAGCAGCTCGGTCAGCTCGAGCAGGTCGGCGAAGCCGTCCTCCGAGCCGGCACCGCGGCCGGCGCCGACGACGACCTTGGCCGACTTCAGCGAGCCGGACAGGTCGGGCTCGGGCTCCTCGGCCGAGACGACCCGGGCCACCAGGTCGGCGGCCGCCACCTCCGGGGTCTCCACCACGAGCTCGCCGGCCCCGGGCGCGTCGGCGGGCGACGCCTCGACCGCGTGTCCCGCGACGCTGAAGACCGCGGGCCGCGCCGAGAGCCGCATCTCCTCCAGCGCCGCGCCGCCGACCACCTGCCGGGTGACGACGAAGGGTGAGAGGCCGCCGAAGGACAGCACGTTGGCCGCCATGGGTACGCCGGCGCGCGCGGCCACGTGGGCCATCACCTCGTTGCCGCGCGGAGTGCCGGCCGCCATGACGACGACCGAGCCCGCCTGCTCCCGGACCGAGAGCAGGCCGGAGGCCCACGCGGCACCCGAGAACGCGTCGAAGGCCGGGCCGGTCAGCGCGTGGACCCGCCGCACGCCGTACGCCCCCAGGAGGTCGACGAGCCCGGGCGCAGGCGTGCCGACGACCACCGCGTCGACCGGGACGCCGCCACCCTCGGCAGCGAGCGAGCGCGCGAAGGTGACCGCCTCGCGGGACACCTCGACCACCTCGCCGGAGGGGGTGGTCTCCACCAGGACCAGGATCATCGCGAGAGCACCCCCAGCTGCTCGAAGAGGTCGACGACGGCCGGCGCCGCCTCGGGTCCCTTGCCCAGGACCTGCACCGACGACGGGGCCGGCGGCGGCAGGAGCAGGCGGACCCGGCCGGGCCCGGCGGGCTCCGCGGTCGGCCGGCGCTCGTCGATCGGCACCTTCTTGGCCTTCATCCGGCCCGGGACGCTGGGGTAGCGCGGCTCGACCCCGCCCTCGAGCACCGTGACGACGGCGGGCAGCGGCAGCTCGTAGGTCTCGTGGCCGTCCGGCCCCGCGACGTGCGCGGTGACCACGCCGTCGGCGACGGTGACGGTGCGTGCGCCGTTGACCACCGGCCAGCCGAGCTCGTAGGCCAGCCGGATGCCGACCTGGAAGTCGCCGCTGTCGGCGGCGTCGTTGCCGAGCAGCACCAGCTCGTGGGCCTGGTCCCTGACCACGGCGGCGATCTCGCGCGCGACGTCGGCCGGCCCGAAGGACTGCGGGTCGGCCAGCACGTGGGTCGCCGCCTCGCAGCCGACGGCCAGCGCGGCGCGCAGCTGCTCGACCGCGTCGGCGTCGCCCAGCGTCATGACGGTCGCGCCGCCGACCTGGACGGCCAGCTCGACCGCGCACTCCTCGTGCGCGCTCATCGTGAAGCCGGCGTACCGCCCGTCGACGCCTTGGGCGTCCTCGGTGAGGACGACCTCGCCGGAGGAGTCGACGACCCGCTTGACGCAGACGAGCACGGAGGTCATGACGGTCCCCCGAGGCGAACGGGGTCCCCGCGGCGTTGTTCGACGGAGGAGCGAAGCGGGGGAGGAGAAGAACGTCGTGGGGTGTTCATCGGAGGCGCTCGTTGGTGGGGTCGAGGAGCGGCGTCGCATCGACCGAGCCGACGGTGACCGGGTAGAGCTCCTCCATGTAGGACACGGCCAGCTCGTTGCCGATCGTCGCCTCCTCGGGCGGCAGGTAGGCCAGGAGCAGGTGCTTGCCCAGCGACGGCGCCGAGCCGGCGGACGTGACGTAGGGGTGGCGGCCGTGGCCATCGGTCAGCGTGCCGCCGTCCCGGCGGAGGATCGGCTCGCCGCCGAGCATGTAGCGCTGCACGCCGGAGGCCGAGGTGTGGTCGTCCACGACGAGGGTGCAGAGGACGGCCTGCGGGTCGGACTCGCGCTGCGCGAGGTACGCCGCCCGCCCGGTGAAGTCCGCCGCCTTGACCTTGGGGCGCGCCATGCCGGCCTCGACGATCGACCGCTCCGCGTCGAGCTCGGCGCCGAACGCCCGGTAGCCCTTCTCGAGGCGGCCGGTGGTGCCGTAGACCCCGATGCCGACCGGGACGGCGCCGTGCGCGGCGCCCGCCTCGAGCAGCGTGTCCCACAGCATGGCGGCGTCGTCGGCCGCGACGTAGAGCTCCCAGCCCAGCTCCCCGACGTAGGAGATGCGCGAGGCGAGGACGGAGGTGCCCTTCACCTGGACCTCGCGGCAGGTGAGGAAGCCGAAGCCCTCGTCGGTGACGTCGTCGGAGGTCAGGCCGGCGAGGATGTCGCGCGCCCGGGGCCCCCAGAGGCCGATCGTCACGACGTCGTCGGTGCGGTTGGTCAGGGTCGTGCCGGCGGGCACGTGGCGGGCGAACCACTGGCGGTCGGCGGGCCCGTGCGCGGCGCCGGTGACCACGCGGAAGTGGTCCTCGCCCAGGCGCATCACGGTCAGGTCGGACTTGAAGCCGCCGGCCGCGTCGAGCACCGGCGTGTAGACGACCTTGCCGACGGCCACGTCGCACTGCGCGACGCAGGTCGTCTGCACCGCCTCGAGCGCGCCGGGGCCGGTGATGTCGAAGATCTCGAACGCCGACAGGTCGATGACGCCCGCCGCCTCCCGCATGCGGAGGTGCTCGGCGTTGATGATCGGGCTCCACCACCGGGCGTCCCACTCGTGCTCGCGCGGCATCACCGCGTCGCCGTACTCCTCGAGCAGGCCGGCGTTGGACTCGTACCAGTGCGGGCGCTCCCAGCCGCCGGTCTCGAAGAACACCGCGCCGAGCTGCTGCTGTGAGGCGTGCATCGGCGAGAGCCGCTGGTCGCGGTCGGACTCGTACTGCTCGGCCGGGTGGATGATCCCGTAGGTCTTGATGAACGCCTCGGTGGTGCGCAGGCGGGTGTGCTCGCGGCGCATCTGGTGGGGGTGGAAGCGGGCGATGTCGCTGTGGCTGACGTCGATCTCGGAGTGGCCGTGGACCATCCACTCGGCCACCGCGCGGCCGACGCCCGGGCCCTCCTTGATCCAGACCGCGGACGCGGTCCACAGGCCCTGGACGTGGCTCTCGCCGAGGATCGGCCAGCCGTCGCACGTCAGCGAGAGCAGGCCGTTGATCGCGTAGCGCATCTCGGCGCCCTCGGCCCCGAGCAGCTCCGGCATCAGCTCGTAGGCCTGCTCGAGCTGCGGGTCGAAGTCGTCCTCGGTGAAGGGCATCTCGGTCGGCGACAGCTTGGCCTGCTCGATCGAGGGGATGTCCTCGGGCTCGTGCAGGATCGCGCGGTGCGCGTAGGAGCCGACCTCCATGTCGGCGCCGTGCTGGCGCTCGTAGCAGAAGGTGTCCATGTCCCGGATGATCGGGAAGGAGATCTCCCCCTCGCGCTCGGCCAGCTGCGGGCACGGCCCGACGCTGATCATCTGGTGCACGGCCGGCGTGAGCGGGATCGAGACGCCCGCCATGTCGCCGATCTTGGGGCTCCACACGCCGCAGGCGATGACGACGTGCTCGGTGTCGACGTCGCCGCCGTCGGTGCGCACGCGCCGGATCCGCCCGTCCTCGACGTCGAGACCGGTCACCTCGACGTTGGGCACGACGGTCAGCGCCCCGGCCGCGAGCGCGCTCTCGCGCATGATCGTGCCGGCGCGCAGCGAGTCGACCACGCCCACGCTCGGCGTCCAGAACGCGCCGATGAACTGGTCGGTCTCGATGAAGGGCACCTTCTCCTTCACGAACGCCGGCTCGACCAGGTGCGCCTCGATCCCCCACGCCTTCGCGCTGGACATGCGCCGGCGCAGCTCCTCCATGCGCTCCTCGGTGCGCGCGATCTCGAACCCGCCGGACTCGGTGAAGACGCCCATCTCCTGGTACTGGCGCATCGAGTCGAGCGTCAGGTCGGTGATCTCGCGGGAGTGGTCCACGGGGAAGATGAAGTTCGACGCGTGCCCGGTGGAGCCGCCCGGGTTGGGCAGCGGGCCCTTGTCGAGCTGGACGATGTCGCGCCACCCGAGCCGGGCGAGGTGGTGCACGAGGCTGTTGCCGACGATGCCGGCGCCGATGACGACGACCTTGGCCTGGGTGGGGACGGTGGCCATGCGCGCTCTCCGGTCTGTCTCGTTTGTTGCGTGATACGCAACGCGATGCGTCATGCGAAACTTGGTCAAGGATCACCCGACCCCGGCTGGGAGGTCAACCCCCGGCCGGGGTGGGGTGCGGGTGGGGTGCGGGTGGGGTGGTCACCTCGGGAGCACGGGGCTCAGCCGAGCCAGGCGTCGACCTTGTCCTGGTTCTCCTCGATCCACTTCGCGGCCGCGTCCTCGGGCGACATCTTGTCGCTGGTGATGTAGGCCGCGACCTGGTTCTGGTCGTCGTTGGTCCAGGTGAAGTTCTTGACCAGCTCCACGCCCGGGCCGCCCTCGTCGACCCAGGAGCTCGAGACGATCTTCTTCAGCGGCGTCTCCGGGTAGTCGCAGTCCACCTTCGCCGGGTCGTCCTGGCAGCCGTCCTCGTAGGGCGGCAGCGCGACCTTCTCCATCGGCACCTCGGCGTGGACGTACTGCGGCTCCCAGAAGTAGCCGATCAGCCACTCCTTGTTCTCCTGGGCCTTCTCGAAGGCACCGATGGTGGCCGCCTCGCCGCCGGAGAAGACGACCTTGAAGTCGAGCCCGAGGTTGCTGATGATCGCCTCGTCGAACTGGACGTAGGACGGGTCGGAGCCCAGGAACTGGCCCTTGCCGCCGGACTCCGAGGTCGCGAACTCCGAGGCGAACTGGTTCAGCCCCTCCCAGTCCAGGACCTCCGGGTGCTCCTCGGCCAGCCAGCCGGGGACGTACCAGCCGATGATGCCGACGTTGCCGTTCTCGCCGAAGTCCATCGCGCTGCCGTCGCCCTGCTCGGCGAAGAACTTCTTCTCCAGGTCGGGGTGGCCCCAGTCCTCGATGACGACGTCGACCTCCCCGGTGCCGAAGCCCTGCCAGGAGACGTCCTCCTTGAGGTCCTTGTAGTTCACGGTGCAGCCGAGCTGCTCGGCCGCGACGGTGCCGACGACGTAGGCGCTCGCCTCGTAGCCCACCCAGGGGTTCACCGCCATGTTGAGCTCGCCGCAGTCGCCGCCCGCCTCGGAGGCCGCGGCCTCGTTGGCGTCGGTCTCCTCGTCGATCGAGCCGCTGTCTCCACAGCCCGCGAGCACGAACGTCGCGCACGCCGCGACGGCCGCCAGCCTTCCGATCCTCTTCCGCATTGCATCTCCTCCGTCGTCGCGTGTGCGATCTCTTGTTCCGAGTCGGTGGCCCTCAGACGCGGGCCGCGCGCCACCGCGGGCGCTTGGTGGGGTCGCGGGTCACCGCGTGCTCGTTCGCCGCGGCGCGGCAGATGCGGTCGACCATGATCCCGATGAGCACGATGCTGATGCCGGCCGCGGCGCCCTTGCCCCACTCCTCGGAGCGGGAGAAGCCGAGGACGACGTCGTAGCCGAGCGCGCCGGCGCCGACCATGCCGCCGATGACCGCCATCGAGAGCACGTAGAGCAGGCCCTGGTTGGCCGCGAGCACCAGCGAGCCGCGCGCCATCGGCAGCTGCACCTTGGTGATCTCCTGCCACGCCGTCGCGCCGGTCGACCGGGACGCCTCGAGCGTGGTCGGCGAGACGCCCTTGATGCCGTCGGCGACGAGCTTGATCGCCACCGGCGCCGCGTAGACGACGCCCGCGACGATGGCGGTGAAGCGGCTCGGCCCGAAGAGCGCGAGCATCGGGATGAGGTAGACGAAGGGCGGGATGGTCTGCCCGGCGTCGAGCAGCGGGCGCAGCACCAGGTCGGCCGGACGGCGCCGGGCCATCCAGACGCCGAACACCACGGCGAGCACCATCACCAGCAGGGTGCCGACCAGGGTCATCGCGAGCGTGACCATCGAGTCGTGCCAGAGGCCGAAGAAGCGCAGGCCGGCCAGGCACACGATCGTCGGCAGGACGGCGCGCGCACCGCCGAGGACCAGCGCGAGGAGGAGGATCGCGGCGCCGGTGACGTACCACGGGGACTCCGCGAGCAGCTCCTGGAGCGGGTTGAGCAGCCAGACGGTGACGAAGTCCTTGAACGCCCCGGTGGCGCCGGCGAAGGTGTCGGTGAACCACTCGACGAAGTCGTCGACCCAGGCGGCGAGCCGCGTGCCCCAGTCGGTCTCGGGGAACTCCGCGAGCCTGAGGTAGGTGCGCGAGAGGTAGACGCAGACCAGTGCGGCGACGCCGGTGACCGCGAGCACGACCCGCCGCAGCCGCAGGTCGACCTGGCCGCGCGCGGCCTTCTCGGAGGCCTCGCTGGCCGCGGTGGTCGCGCGGTCCAGCATCACGGCCATGACCACGATCAGCATGCCGGGCACGAACGCGCCGCCGACGTCGCGCCGCTCCAGGCCGTCGAGGACCGGCTTGCCGAGACCCGGGCCGTCGACGAACGCCGCGAGCGTGGCCATCGACAACGCGGCCATGATCGACTGGTTGAGGCCGACCACGATGGTCTTGCGGGCCATCGGCAGCTGCACCTTGCGCAGTCGCTGGAACGGCGTCTGGCCGGCGGCGTCGGTCGCCTCGATCGTCGTGGCCGAGACGTTGCGGATCCCGAAGCCCGCGACGCGGATCAACGGTGGCAGCGCATAGGCCAGCGTGCAGACGACCGCGGCGGAGGCGCCGATGCCGAAGAACAGCACGATCGGCAGGAGGTAGACGAAGGTCGGCATGGTCTGGAGGACGTCCAGGACCGTGTCGATGCTCGCCCGCACCCACGGTCGCCGGGTGGTGCCCAGCCACACCGCGAGCGGCAGCCCGATCACGACGACGGCGGCCACGGCGACGAAGGTGACGATCAGCAGGTCCATCGAGTCCGACCAGTAGCCGAAGAGCCCGAAGGACAGGAACGACGCACCGACCAGGACCGCGATCCGCCAGCCCGCGACGGCCAGCCCGACCCACGTCGCGAGCGCGACCACGCCGAGCCAGCCGACCTGCGGGACCGGGCGCGGGAAGTCCGGCACGGAGACCAGGCGCTGCGCCCAGGTGACGACGTCGGTGAACCAGGCGCCGAGGTCGTAGGTGAGCTGGATCAGCGGGTTGGTGCTGCGGCCGGCGATCACCGCGTCGCGGAAGTCGGTCAGCTGCTGCTGCACCTCGGTGTGCACCCGGACCGGGATCTCGAGGGTGTCGGTCCCCTTCGAGAACGCCCAGACGACGACCCAGGCGCCGAGGACGACGAGCGCCCAGGCCCAGGTGGGCAGCGAGAACGGCGCGCGCTCGGCGGTGCCCTCCGGCTTCTCCTCGGGGGGCCGCTCGGGCGCCATCGTCGCGGCCATCAGGCGTGGGCCTCCTCGGCGACGACGACGCGGAGGATCGCATCGTCGTCGACGATGCCGACCAGCTGCCCGTCGTCCACGACCCGCACCGGGTGCTCGGAGGCCAGCGCGGCCTGGGCGGCCTGCCGGACGATGGTGCCCGAGGACATCACCGGACCCTCGGAGGAGTCGTCGGGCCGGGGCTCGCGCATCACCCACTTCAGCGTCAGCACGTGCGAGCGCGGCACCTCGGAGGTGAAGTCCTTGACGTAGTCGTCGGCCGGGGCGCCGACCACCTCGTCCGGCGTACCGATCTGGACGACCGCGCCGTCGCGCATGATCAGGATCCGGTCGCCGAGCTTGAGCGCCTCCTGGAGGTCGTGGGTGATGAAGACCATCGTCTTGCCGAGCTCGCGGTGGAGCCGGATGACCTCGTTCTGCATGTCGCGGCGGATCAGCGGGTCGAGCGCGGAGAACGGCTCGTCGAACAGCAGCAGCGACGGGTCGTTGGCCAGGGCCCGGGCCAGGCCGACGCGCTGCTGCATGCCGCCGGAGAGCTGGTCGGGGTAGGACCTCTCGTAGCCGGAGAGCCCGACCAGCCCGACGATCTCCTCGGCCTTGGCGCGGCGCTCCCTCTTGCCGACGCCGCGGACCTCCAGGCCGTAGGCGACGTTGTCGATCACCTGGCGGTGCGGCAACAGGCCGAAGTGCTGGAAGACCATCGAGGCGTGGGTGCGCCGGAGCTCGCGGAGCTCGGAGTCGCCGGCCTTCATGATGTCGTGGCCGTCGATGACGACCTCGCCCGACGTCGGCTCGATCAGCCGGGTCAGGCAGCGCACCAGCGTGGACTTGCCCGAGCCGGAGAGGCCCATGACCACGAAGACCTCGCCGGGGGCCACGTCGAAGGAGACGTCGCGGACGCCGACGACGCACCCGGTCCTCTCCTTCAGGTCCGCACGGGACAGGTCGGCGTCCGGGGAGCCGATGACCTTGTCGGCGCCGCGGCCGAAGATCTTCCAGAGATTCCTCACGGAGAGTGCAGCGTCGTCGCTCATGAGAGCTCCTCGGGGTAGAGCGGCATGCCGTCGCGGTAGCGGTAGTACGGCACGTCGGCAGGCGGGAGCGGCGTGTTGCCGGCGATGAGGTCCGCGGCCTTCTCGGCGACCATCATCACGGGGGCGTAGATGTTGCCGTTGGTGACGTAGGGGAAGACCGAGGCGTCGACGACGCGCAGCCCCTCCACCCCGTGGACCTTCATCGAGCCGGGGTCGACGACGGCGGAATCCTCGACCCCCATCTTGGCGGTGCACGAGGGGTGCAGCGCCGTCTCCGCGTCCGCGCGCACCCAGTCGAGGATCTGCTCGTCGGTCTCGACGTCCTTGCCCGGCGAGAGCTCGCCGTCGTTGTACGGCGCGAAGGCCGGCTGGTTGAGGATGGTGCGCGCGACCCGGACCGCCTCGACCCACTCCCGCCGGTCGTTCGGCGTCGAGAGGTAGTTGAAGAGGATCGAGGGGTGCTGGCGCGGGTCGCGGCTCCGGATCCGCACGTGGCCGCGGGTGTCGGCGTACATCGGCCCGATGTGCACCTGGTAGCCGTGGCCCTCGGTCGGCGCGGAGCCGTCGTAGCGGATCGCGACCGGCAGGAAGTGGAACATCAGGTTCGGGTAGTCCACGTCGTCGTTGCTGCGGCAGAAGCCGCCGCCCTCGAAGTGGTTGGTGGCGCCCAGGCCACGACGGTGGACCAGCCACTGGTAGCCGATGCCCGGTCGGCGCCGCCACTTCAGGCCGGGTGCGATCGAGACCGGCTGCCTGGAGGCGTACTGGATGTAGACCTCGAGGTGGTCCTGCGCGTTCGCGCCGACGCCGGGGAGGTGGTGCACGACCGGGACGCCGTGCTGCTTCAGGAGCTGCTCGTCGCCGATGCCCGAGAGCTGGAGCAGCTGCGGGGTGTTGATCGCTCCGCCGCAGAGGATGACCTCGCCGGCACGGGCGGTACGCCGCCGGCCGGCGCGCGTGTAGTCGACGCCGGTCGCCCGCCGGCCGTCGAAGCGGACACCGGTGACGAAGGCCAGGGTCTCGACGCGAAGGTTCTTGCGGTGGCGGACCGGGTGCAGGTACGCGCGAGCCGCGGAGAGGCGGCGACCGCGGTGGACGTTGCGGTCGAACCTCGCGAAGCCCTCCTGGCGGTAGCCGTTGACGTCGTCGGTCAGCGGGTAGCCGGCCTCCTGGACCGCCTGGAAGAAGGCCGTGAAGAGGGGGTTGTCCGCCGGGCCGCGCTCGAGGACCAGAGGCCCGTCGCCACCCCGCCACTCATCGGCACCCGCGAGACACGTCTCCATCCTCTTGAAGTAGGGCAGGCAGTGGAGGTAGTCCCACTCCTTCATCCCCGGGTCGGCGGCCCACCGCTCGTAGTCCATCGGGTTGCCGCGCTGGAAGATCATCCCGTTGATCGAGGACGACCCGCCGAGCACCTTGCCCCGGGCGTGGAAGACCCGGCGGCCGCCCAGGTGCGGCTCGGGGTCGGTCTCGTACTTCCAGTCGTAGAGCCGGTTCCCGATCGGGAAGGGCAGCGCGGCCGGCATGTGGATGAAGGGGTCGATCTTGAAGTCGGAGCGGCCGGCCTCCAGCACCAGGACCGTCGTACCGGGGTCGGCGGAGAGGCGGTTGGCGAGCGCGCAGCCGGCCGATCCGCCACCCACGATGACGTAGTCGTAGCGCTGCGTGGTCACGCCACCCCCCGCTCGTCGGCAGGTCGTGGTCTCGAGACAGGCGCCAGCGCGCCTTCCTCGACCACCGGGGCCCGGCGCCCGAGGTTGCGCAGCAACCGTCTCGAGACCCCGGCGCTCACGAGAACCACCTCTGCTCGGCCGGGCGGACGTTGTGCCAGACGTGCTTGGTCTCGCGGTACTCCTCGAGACCCGCCCGCCCGAGCTCGCGGCCGATGCCGGACTGCTTGTAGCCGCCCCACTCGGCCTGCGGAACGTAGGGGTGGTAGTCGTTGATCCAGACCGTCCCCATCCGCAGCCGTCCCGCGACGCGCTCGCCCTTGCCGGCGTCCTGGGTCCAGACCGCGCCGGCGAGCCCGTAGATGGAGTCGTTGGCAATCCGCACCGCCTCGTCCTCGTCGCGGAACGTCTCGACGGTCAGCACCGGCCCGAACGACTCGTCCTGCACGACGGACATGTCGCTGCGGCAGCCGTCGAGGATCGTGGGGAGGTAGTAGTAGCCGTCGGCGAGCGCGGGGTCGTCCGGGCGGCGGCCGCCGGTGCGCAGCACCGCACCCTCGGCCAGCCCGCGGGCGACGTACGCCTCGACCTTGTCGCGGTGGGCCGCGCTGGTGAGGGGCCCGGTCTCGGCCTGGTCGTCGAACGGCCCCCCGAGGCGGATCCGCTCGGCGCGGGCGACCAACTGGTCGACGAACGCGTCGTGGACCTCGTCCTGGACGAGCAGGCGGGCGCCGGCGGAGCAGACCTGGCCCGAGTGCAGGAAGACCGCCGTGAGGGCGAAGTCCAGGGCGACGTCGAGGTCGGCGTCGGCGAAGACGATGTTGGGGTTCTTGCCGCCGAGCTCGAGCGCGACCCGCTTCACGGTGGCCGACGCGGCCGCCATGAGCGCCCGCCCGGTGGCCAGCCCGCCGGTGAACGACACCAGGTCGACGCGCGGGTCGCCGGCCAGCGGCGCGCCGGCCTCCGGCCCGGCGCCGAGCACGAGGTTGCCGACCCCCGCGGGCAGCCCGGCCTCCTCGAGCAGGCGCATGAGGTGGATCGCGGTGTGCGGGGTGAGCTCGCTCGGCTTCAGCACGAAGGTGTTGCCGGCCGCCAGGCACGGCGCGACCTTCCAGGAGGTCTGCAGGAGCGGGTAGTTCCACGGCGTGATCAGGCCGCAGACGCCGACGGGGTCGTGGACGATCCGGCTGACGACGTCGGCGTTGCCGGTGTCGACGACCCGGCCCGCCTCCTCCGCCGCGACCCGGCCGTAGTGGCGCAGCACCGCGGCGACGTCGGCCATGTCGTACTGGCTCTCGACGAAGCGCTTGCCGGTGTCGAGCGACTCCAGCCGCGCCAGCACGTCGGTGTCGCGCTCGACCAGGTCGGCGACGGCGAGCAGCAGGTCGCCGCGGTCACGCGCGGGACGCTGCGGCCACGGTCCCTGGTGGAAGGCACGGTGCGCCGCGGCGATCGCGCGGTCGGTGTCCTCGGCCGTGGCCTCGTCGACCTCGGCGACCAACGAGCCGTCGGCCGGGCAGCGGATCTCGCGGCGCGCTCCACCCTGGGCGCTCGTCCACGCGCCGTCGAGGTAGAGCTCCGCCACCCTGACCCACTCCCTGCGTGAAGCCAGCAAGTTGCGTATGGCGCAACGTGCTTCTCTTCGCGCAACTGGTTGTCAGTGCTGAGAATGCTGTGGGGCCACCCGGCCGTCAAGCAGAACCGGCGAGTTGTGACTCAGCGGTGACCCCAGCCGAGGCGCCGGGAGACCTCCGCCGCGGCCGCGACGAGCCGGTCCAGCACCTCGGCGACGCGGGCCTCGGGCAGCCGGAAGGTCGGGCCCGAGACGCTGATCGAGGCGACCACGTCGCCGTGCGCGTTGCGGATCGGCGCCGCCACCGCGGTCAGCCCTTCCTCGAGCTCGTCCACCGCGACGGCGTACCCCTGCTCGCGGACGAGGGCGAGCTCCTCGCGCAGCTTGGTCCTGGTGGTGATCGTGAGTGCGGTGTAGCGCGACAGGGTGCCGAGCACCTCGCCCACGCGCTGGTCGTCGAGCCCGCTGAGCAGCACCTTGCCGTTGCTGGTGGCGTGCAGCGGGATGTGCTGGCCGACCCAGTTGTGCGGCTGGAGGGCCGAGGAGCCCGCGACCTGGTCGAGGTAGAGCGCCGAGCTCTCCGAGAGGACGGCGATGTTGACGGTCTCGCCGGTGTCGGCGGCCAGCTGGCGGCACACCGGGCGGGCCTCCTGCACCAGGTCCAGGCGCGCCGTCGTCGCACCGGCCAGGCGCAGCACACCGACGCCGAGGCGGTAACGTCCGCGCTCGGTGGTCTGCTCGACCAGCCGGTGGGACTCCAGCGTGCTGACCAGGCGGAACGCCGTGCTCTTGTGGACTCCCAGCTCGCCGGCGACCTCGGTGACCCCGGCCTCGCCGAGGCGGGCCAGGACCTCGAGGATGGTCAGCGCCCGGTCGACCGACTGGACGCTGGCGCTCGGGTCGTTCACGATGGCGACAGTAGCGGAGAATTGTTGCGTATCGCAGTGCCGAGTTTCGGCTTGCGCAACGCCCCGACCCGAAGGTGAACCGTGCCCTCTCTCGCCCCACCCACCATCGCGGCGGGTGACTTCGTGCTCATCCTGTCCTGCCCCGACCGGCCCGGCATCGTGCACGCGGTGTCCGGCTTCCTGGTGGCCCAGGGCGGCAACATCGTGGAGAGCCAGCAGTTCGGCGACCGGCTCAGCGGCCAGTTCTTCATGCGCATCGACTTCACGGTCCCCGGCCAGGCGTCGGTCGACGAGGTGCGCGCGGCCTTCGCCGCCGTGGCCGCCGAGTTCGAGATGCGCTTCGAGCTCTGGGACGCGCGGGCGCCGTACCGGACCCTGATCATGGTGTCCAAGCACCTGCACTGCCTCAACGACCTGCTCTTCCGCACGAGCACCGGCTCGCTGCAGATCGAGGTCCCGGTGGTCGTGTCGAACCACCCCGACGCCGAGGACATGGTGCGGTCCTACGGCGTGCCCTTCGAGCACGTGCCGGTCACGCCCGACACCAAGCCCCAGGCCGAGGCGCGGCTGCTCGAGCTGGTGAAGGAGCACGACGTCGACCTCGTCGTCCTGGCCCGCTACATGCAGGTGCTCTCCGACGACCTGTGCCGCGAGCTGTCGGGCAAGGCGATCAACATCCACCACTCGTTCCTGCCGAGCTTCAAGGGCGCCAAGCCCTACCACCAGGCCTTCGACCGCGGCGTGAAGCTCGTCGGCGCGACCGCGCACTACGTCACCGCCGACCTCGACGAGGGCCCGATCATCGAGCAGGACGTCATGCGCGTCGACCACACCTACGACCAGGACGCGATGGTCGGCGCCGGCCGCGACGTCGAGGCCCAGGTGCTCTCCCGCGCTGTCCGCTGGCACTCGCAGTCGCGGGTCATCCTCAACGGGTCGCGGACGGTCGTCTTCCGGTAGGGGGTGGGGTGGGCGTCGTGCCGCTGGTTCACCACGGTAGGACGTCGAACCGACACTTCTCATGGCGTGCCCGCCGTGGGAGGTGCAGGTTCACCCACCTACCGTGGTGAAGCGTCGACGGCCGCCGGTCAGACCGACCAGAGGATCGCGTCGGTGACGACCGCCCCCGGGGCACCGAGGTCGCGCAGCTCCGGGTGCCGGCCCATGAGCTCGGCGTAGGCGACGGAACGCGCCGCGCGCGACGTCGCTGCGTGGGCCACCTCGGTCGGCCTCTCCTGGAGGAGCGTCATGCGCGACCCGGTTCCCGATCCCGCCGATCGCCAACCCGGCCCGGCGCCTGCGGTCTGGACCGCCTCAGGCGGACCAGAGGACGGACTCGGCGGCCAGGTCGGCCGGGGTGTGGACGCCCCACAGGTCGGGGCGGCGCTCGAGGAGCTCGGCGAGCCCCTGCGCCCGCAGGACGGCGCGGCGCTCCCGCACGCGCTGGAGGTCGTCGTACTGCTCGGTTGAGGTGGTCGGTGCGCTCATCGCTGGTCCCCCGATCGGTGCGTGCGGCGTTCGAGGACGAGCACCCACCCGGCCCCGGCGTAGGCGGCGACCGCGGCCGGCAGCAGCACGAAGCTCTCGGTCAGCGCGAGCGCGCCGACCACGAGTGCCCCGCTCCACCACAGCGCCCGCGTGCCGTCCACGCGGTAAGTCTAGCGACCTACTGCACTTTAGTCACCCAGCTCGGCGCGGCGACGGACGACGTAGGCCTCGAGCTCCTCGCGGACCGCCTCGTCGAGCGGCGGCTGCTCGTACTCCTCGAGCCGCTGCCGATGGATCTCGCCCGCCCGGGCCGCGGTGTCCAGGGCGCCGCCGCGCATCCAGCGCTCGTAGTTCTCCGAGGAGGAGAGGAACGGGCGGTAGAAGCAGGTGCGGAAGCGCTCCATCGTGTGCATCGCGCCGAGGAAGTGGCCGCCGTGGCCGACCTCCTGGTGGGCGTCGAAGGCCAGCGACGCCTCGTCGATCTCCAGCGGCGTGAACTCGTGCTGGAGCATCTCGACCAGCTGGGCGTCGATGACGAACTTCTCGTAGCCCGACACCAGGCCGCCCTCGAGCCAGCCGGCCGAGTGCATCACCCAGTTCGCGCCGGCCAGGAACGTCGGCAGCAGCGTCATCATCGCCTCGTAGCCGGCCTGGGCGTCTGGCACCTGCGAGGAGGTGAGCCCGCCGCCGGTGCGGAACGGCAGCCCGAAGTGCCGGGCGATCTGACCGGTGCAGAGCAGGCCGATCCCCGACTCCGGGGTGCCGAAGGTCGGCGAGCCGGACTGCATGTCGATGTTGGAGAGGAACGACCCGAAGACCACCGGACACCCGGGGCGGATCAGCTGGGAGAGCGCGATCCCCGACAGCGCCTCGGCCATCTGCTGCACGAGCGCGGCCGGGATGGTCACTGGCGACATCGCGCCCATGAGGATGAACGGGGTCAGGACGACGGGCTGATTGGCGGCGGAGTACTCGAACTGCGCCTCGAGCATCCGGTCGTCCCACCGCAGCGGGCTGTTGCAGTTGATCAGCGAGATCAGCGCCGGCGTCTCCTCGATCGCCTCGCGGGACCCGAAGAGGATCTCGGTCATCGCGATCGTGTCGGCCGCGTTGACGCCCGAGACGACGTTGCCCATGTAGACCTTGTCGGTCAGCGTCTGCAGGGCGTAGGTCATGTCGAGGTGGCGGCTGTCGAGCGGGGTGTCGTTGGGCTCGGTCACCACGCCGCCCGCGGAGTCGAGCACCCCGAAGGACTGCGCGAGCTTGGCGAAGCTGCGGAAGTCCTCCATGGTGCCGTCGCGGCGGACCGCGCCGTCGCGCACGAACGGCGGGCCGTAGACCGCGCCGAAGGCCATCGCGTCGCCACCGATGTGCACCGAGTGCTCCGGGTTGCGGGCCTGGAGGTCGAACTCCCTCGGCGCCTTCGCCACCTGCTCGAGCACGAAGTCCGGGTCCAGGAAGACCTTCTCGTCCTCCACCCGCTGGCCGGCCGCGGCGAAGAGGTCGCGGGCCCGGGCGTCCATGAACTCGACGCCGATCTCGCTGACCAGGCGGCGCCAGCCGCCGTCCAGCGTGGCCATCGCCTCCTCGGACAGCACCTCGTAGCGCGGCATCCGGTTGCGGAACATCGGCCCTCCTGCCTAACCTCATGATGTGGGACCAGAGTTCCACAACATGGAACAGGACGGAAGAGACGTGGCAGAGGTCAGCACCGGCACCCAGGCCGTCGACCGAGCGGCCCAGCTCGTGGCGACCGTCGTGCACGCGAGCGAGCCGCTCACCTTCGCCGACCTGCAGGAGGCGAGCGGCCTGGCGAAGTCCACGACCTCGCGGATGCTCGCCGCCCTCGAGCGCGCCGACCTGCTCGAGCGCGACGCCGACGGGTCCTACGTCGCCGGCAGCCTCTTCTGGCTCTACGCCGCCCGGCACGACCCCTGGGAGGAGCTGGTCCGCCTCGCCCGGCCGGCGATGGAGCGCATCGGCGAGGAGACCGGCGAGACCGTCCACCTCTCGGTGACCCGCGGCGAACGGGTCGTGCAGGTCGCCCAGGTCGACAGCCGCTACCTCCTCGGCACCCGCGACTGGACCGAGATCGACGTCCCGCCGCACACCTCCGCGCTCGGCAAGGTCTTCTTCGCCTGGGGCGCCCTGCCCCTCCCCGACGGCCCGCTGGAGGGGCTCACCCCGCAGACGGTCACCGACGTCGACGCCCTGCGCAGCGACGGCGCCCGCATCCGCCGGCGCGGCTGGGCGATCACCGACGGCGAGCTCGAGATCGGGCTCACGGGCATCGCCGTACCCGTGCACGGCTCCCGCGGCGACGTGGTCGCCGCGCTCGGCGTCTCGGGCCCCACACCTCGCCTCGAGGACCGCCTCGACGAGCTCGGCACGCACCTGTCGTCCCACGCCGCGCAGCTCTCCCAGCTGCTGCGCGGCCGAGCACCCAAGGAGGGTGTGGCATGAGCATGACCCCTGAGGAGATCCTGCAAGGGCTGTACGACGAGACCCTGGTCGGCAACGCACCGCGGGTGCTGGAGCTGACCGAGCACGGGCTCACCATCGACATGGAGCCGCAGACGCTGCTCTTCGACGCGCTCATCCCCTCGCTCGAGGAGGTCGGCGCCCGCTTCGAGCGCGGCGACTTCTTCGTGCCGGAGATGCTCATCGCCGGGCGCGCGATGGCCGGCGCGATGGAGCGGCTGCGGCCGCTGCTCGCCGAGACCGGCGTCGAGACGGTCGGCAAGTTCCTCATGGGCACGGTCAAGGGCGACGTCCACGACATCGGCAAGAACCTGGTCAACATCATGCTCGAGGGCGCCGGCTTCGAGGTGATCGACCTCGGCGTCCAGGTGGCGCCGGAGAAGTTCGTCGCCGCGATCGAGGAGCACCAGCCCGACATCGTCGGCTTCTCGGCCTTCCTCACCACGACGATGCCGATGTTCAAGGCCAACATCAACGCGCTGGAGAAGGCCGGCCTGCGCAACGAGGTCGTCGTCATGGTCGGCGGCGCCCCGGTCACCCAGGAGTACGCCGACGCGGTCGGCGCGGACGGGTACGCCGCCGACGCCTCGGCCACCGTCAAGAGGGCCAAGGCCCTCCTCGACGAGCGGCGCGCCAAGGTCCCGGCATGACGGCCTACGCGGGCGAGCCGCTGCACACCGTCCTGCGGTCGGCGTCGAAGGAGGTCGTGATCGGGCACGACCAGCGCTTCTGCCTGATCGGCGAGCGGATCAACCCGACCGGCCGCCGGATCTTCCAGGAGCAGCTGCGCGCGGGCGACCTCTCCGCGATCGAGAAGGACGTCCGGGCGCAGGTCGAGGGCGGCGCCGACGTGCTCGACGTCAACATGGGCGTCCCGCTGACCGACGAGCCCGAGCTGCTCGCGCAGGCGATCCGGCTCGTCCAGTCGCTCACCGACCTGCCCATCTGCATCGACTCCTCGGTGGTCGAGGCGCTCGAGGCGGGGCTGTCGGTCTACGAGGGCCGCGCGCTGGTCAACTCCGTCACCGCCGAGGACGAGCGCCTCGCCGCGATCCTCCCGCTGGTCAAGAAGCACGACGCCGCGATCATCGCGCTGCCCAACGACGCGGACGAGATCCCGATGGAGGCCGACAAGCGCCTCGAGCTGACTGCGAAGATCATCCGGGTCGCGACCGAGGAGTACGGCATCGCGCGGGCCGACATCGTCATCGACCCGCTGGCCATGCCGATCGGCGCGGACACCGGCACCTCGCTGGTCACCTTCGAGACCATGCGCCGGATCCGCGACGAGTTCGGCGTGAACATGACCTGCGGTGCGTCGAACACCTCCTTCGGCATGCCCGACCGCCACACCCTCGGTGCCGCCTGGCTGCCGATGGCCATGACCGCGGGCCTGACCAGCGCGATCATGGACACCCGCACGCCCCAGGTCGTCGCGGCGGTCAAGGCGGCCGACGTCTTCTTGGACCACGACGAGTGGGGCATGGCCTGGATCGGCGCGCACCGGGCGAAGGCCGCAGCGACGGCATGACCGACGGGACCGGCCGCGTCGACCTCGCGTTCACCGTCGAGGACGTGGAACGCAAGGTCCGCGTGCCACCGGGCGTCACGGTCTTCGACGCGGCGTCGTGGAACGGCATCGCGCTCGACTCCCCCTGCGGCGGCCACGGCACCTGCCACAAGTGCAAGGTCCGGGTCCTCCCGGTGGTCGAGGAGGGCGCCCCGGCGCCCGTCTCGAGACCCCCCATCACCCGCCACGACGTCAAGACCTTCACCCGCGAGCAGCGCGACGACGGCTGGCGGCTGGCCTGCCTGCTCAACGCCACCAGCGACCTGGCCGTCGACATCCCGCCGCTGACGACCCGGCCGAAGGCCGCGACCGTCGGCGTCGGCCGGCAGGTGATCCTGCGCCCGGCGATCCAGAAGCGGTACGTCGAGCTCGACGAGCCCACCCTCACCGACCAGCGCACCGACCTCGACCGGCTGCTCGGGGCCATCGACGACCTCGAGCCGCGTCCCGACCTGCACGTGCTGCGCCGGCTCCCGACCGTGCTGCGGCAGTCGGACTTCCGGGTGACGGCGGTGGTCGTCGACGAGGTGCTGGTCGACGTCGAGCCGGGCGACACCACCGCGACGGCGTACGCGATCGCCTTCGACCTCGGCACCACGACCGTCGTCGCGACCCTCCTCGACGTCACCACCGGCACGCCGGTCGCGGTCGCGTCGATGCTCAACCGCCAGCAGCCCTTCGGCGGCGACGTGATCACCCGGATCAGCGCGACGATGATGGACCCGTCCGCCCTGGGCCGGCTGCGCACCGCGGCCCAGGAGACGCTCGCGGCGCTGGCCGCCCAGGTCTGCACCGAGGGTGGCGTCGACCCCGCGCAGGTCTACGAGGTCGCGCTGGCCGGCAACGCGACGATGACGGCGCTCGTGCTGGGCGTCGACCCCGAGCCGCTGGGCGTCGCGCCGTTCATCATGTCGACCACGCAGCCACCCGACCTGCTCGCCACCGAGCTCGGCCTGACGCTGCACCCCCGCGCGCGGGCGACGCTCTTCCCGGCGCTGGGGGCCTACGTCGGCGGCGACATCGTGGCCGGCATGCTCGCCTCCGGCATGGACCGCGACAAGCGCACCCGCCTCTTCATCGACGTCGGCACCAACTGCGAGATCGTCCTCAGCGACGGCGACCGCATCCTGTCGACCGCGGCACCGGCGGGCCCGGCGTTCGAGGGCGGCGCGATCCGGTGCGGCATGCGCGCGGCGGACGGGGCCATCGAGGTCGTGAGGATGGGCGGCCCCCAGGATCCCGTGGCGCTCGGCGTGATCGGCGACGCCGAGCCGAAGGGCCTGTGCGGCTCCGGCCTGGTCGACGCCGTCGCCGAGCTGGTCCGGGTCGGGCTCCTCGACGCGTCGGGCCGCTACGTCGCCGACGACGTCGCCAAGGAGGTCGCGCCCGCGCTCGCGGACCGGCTGACCATGATCGGCCAGGAGCGGGTCTTCGTCCTGCACCGCCCGACCGCGCACGCCGAGCCCGAGGACTGCGTGGTGCTCTCGCAGCGCGACGTGCGCGAGCTCCAGTTCGCCAAGGCCGCGATCTCCACGGGGTGGAGCCTGCTGCTCGAGGAGCTCGGGCTCGAGCACCGCGACGTCCAGCAGGTGCTGCTCGCCGGGTCCTTCGGGTCCTACCTCTCCGCCGCCTCGGCCGTCCGGATCGGGCTGGTGCCGCGGCTGCCCGTGCTGCGCGTCGTCGCCGCGGGCAACGTCGCGGGCGAGGGCGCCAAGATGGCGCTGCTCTCGGTGCGTGAGCGCGCGGGGGCGCGGGCGCTGCTGGAGGAGGTGACGTATGTCGAGCTCTCCGACCGCCCCGACTTCAACGACCGCTTCGTCGACCAGCTCGGGTTCGGTGGTTGAGGAGGGCGTCCTGCGCCCGTCTCGAGACCCTGACCGGGTAGCGCTCGTCGCCTGCGGCGCGATCGCCCAGCCCTGCCAGGAGATCGTCGCCCGCCACGACTGGCCGGTGGACGTCCACCCGCTGCCGCCGCTGCTGCACAACCAGCCCCGGCTGATCGCAGGAGAGGTACGCCGCCTCGCGACCGAGCTGCGCTCGGCGTACTCCTCCGTCGTGGTCGGCTACGCCGACTGCGGGACCTACGGCGCCCTCGACGGCGTGTGCGAGGAGCTCGGCCTGGCGCGCCTGGCGGGGCTGCACTGCTACGACCTCTTCGCCGGTGCCTCGCGGATCGAGGCCTTCTTCGCCGAGCAGCCGGGCACCTACGTGCTCACCGACTTCCTGGTGCGCTCCTTCGACCGCACCGTCACCCGGGAGCTCGGCCTGGACCGGTGGCCGGAGCTGCGCGACGCGTACTTCGGTCACTACACGAGGGTCGTCTGGCTCGCCCAGGCACCGGACGAGGAGCTGCACCGGCTGGCGGCCGCGGCCGCAGCGCGGATCGGGCTGCCGCTGACCGTCGTCGAGACCGGCGACGCCGGCCTGGAGCGCGCGCTCGCCGAGGTGCTCGGCGAGGTGCTCGGCGAGGTGCTCGGCGACGTGCTCGGCGACGTGCTCGGCGAACGGTCGGGCTAGGGACGCATCTGGCGGGGGCCTGGTCGCTCCTCCTCGACATGACCAGTCACCGACGCGCTCGGGTCGCGGTGGTGGATCGCTTCCGCCTCGTCGCCCAAGCCACCAGCATCGCCCTGACCTCCACGTGCTGCCCCGCCGCACTCCACGTCCAGTTCCTGCACGCGACGCCCCAGGTCCGCGACGCGGTCCTGCGCCGACGGCCCGACGTGGTCGTGCTCGGATCCTCGCTGGGCGGCAGCGTCGACAACGAACAGCTCGTGCAGGAGCTCACCGCCCACGGCGTCCGGGTGGTCGCGGTCGCGGACCGGGAGGCCGACCGGATGCGCCTGGCGCGAGCCGGCGCCGCGGCCACCGTGCTCGTGTCCGCGGGAGTCGACGGGGTCCGCGACGCCGTCGACGCGGTGCTCACGGG
>JAEZKN010000526.1 GCA_023415395.1 Actinomycetes bacterium | reverse complement strand
CGCCGGGGCCCGCGACCCCCCGGGGTGCCACTTCGATCTTCAGCACGACTCTGGCCGCAGTGGCGGCGGCGGGCGTGCTGCTCGCTCCGGCCGCGACGGGAGCGGCGACCGCCGCGGCACCGGCGGCCGAGCGCGGCGCGGCGAGCATCACCGGCACGTGGAGGGGCGGGGTGTACGGCGACGACGGCGGCCCGGCCGGCTACACGGCCAAGGTCAAGGTGTTCAAGAAGGACGGCAAGCTCGCGGGGAAGATCAGCTACCCGGAGTACTGCTCGGGCAAGTGGGTCTTCCAGGGCAAGAAGAAGGGCTGGTTCACCTTCCGCGAGAAGATCACCCGCGGCTCGGCCTGCGTGAGCCCGGTCGCGGTGAAGGCGAAGCGGGACGGCGCCAAGCTCAGGGTGGTGTGGCGCGAGCCGCGGACCGGAGACGTGGGCACCATGAAGGCGCGCCGGACCTGACCGGCCGCGCTCGGCGCGACCGCGTCGGGCAACGGGTCAGGCGGGCTGCATCTCCTGGAGAGCGGCAGCCTCGTCGAGGAGGGCGGCGGTCTGTGCCGAGGCCAGCCTGTCGTTCTCCTCGCTGAGGCGCAGGACCAGCGCCTCGAGCTCGCCCACGCGCGCACGCAGCCGAGCGTTCTCGGCGACGAGGTGGTGCGGGGTCCGCAGGTCGCTGTTCATGTATCCGATCAGCGCCTTGGCCATGGAAGAGCCTTCCGGGTCGAGGTGGCGTGGCCCGCAGGGAACCGGGCCGTCTTCAAGAGTCCCACCAGGCGTTGCCTGGGTCAATCTCCGGGCGGCTCAGTCCAGCGCCGGCGACGGACCGAGCGAGCCGTCTGGAGACCCAGGCGACTCCGGCGGCGTTCGCCTTCGCTGCTTCCGCGGCGCCGGCTGGCAGACCGGGCAGAAGTACGACGAGCGGTTCATGAACGCGACCCGCCGCACCGGCGTACCGCAGCGGTCGCAGGGCTCGCCCTCGCGGCCGTAGGCGTGCAGCGAGCGGTCGAAGTAGCCCGACTCGCCGTTGACGTTGACGTAGAGGGCGTCGAACGACGTGCCGCCCTCCCCCAGGGCCGCGGTCATCACGTCGCGCGCGTGGCCCAGCAGCTCCCGCACCTGGGTGGCGGTGAGCCGGTCGCCGGGGCGCTCGCCGTGGATCCGGGCGCGCCACAGGGCCTCGTCGGCGTAGATGTTGCCCACGCCGGAGACGAGATTCTGGTTGAGCAGCTGGCGCTTGACGCCCGAGGTCCGCTTGCGGACCGTCCGGACGAACAGGTCGTCGTCGAACTCGGGGTCGAGGGGGTCGCGGGCGATGTGCGCGATCTCCGCCGGCAGGTCGGCGCCCCCCTCGGAGACCGAGAGCCCGCCGAACATCCGCTGGTCGACGAAGCGCATCTCCCGGCCCTCGTCGGCCCCGTCGAGGGCGAAGCGCACCCGCAGGTGCCGCTCGTCGGGAGCGGTGGGCGGCTGGACGAGGATCTGGCCACTCATGCCGAGGTGGCCGAGCAGGGCGTCGCCGTTGTCGAGCGGCAGCCAGAGGTACTTGCCCCGGCGGCGGGCGGCCTCGATCCGGCGGCCGGTGAGGGCCGCGGCGAAGCCGGCGGGTCCGCGCAGGTCGCGGCGCACCGGGCGCGGGTGGAGGACGTCGACGCGCGTGATGGTCGCGCCGAGCACGTGCCGCTCGAGGCCGGCGCGGACGACCTCGACCTCGGGGAGCTCGGGCACCGTGCGGGAGCGGCTAGCTCTTGCGGGCGGAGTGCGCGGCCGCGTCCACGGCCGGATCCTCGACGCCGAGGTCGGTGGCGATCTCGCCGTACGCGGTCTCCGCGGCGGCCTGCTCGGCCTCCTTCTTCGACCGGCCCACGCCGTTGCCGTAGAGGGAGTCGCCGACGCGCACCTGGGCGGTGAAGGTCTTCATGTGGTCGGGGCCGTCGTCCTCGATGACGTACTCGGGGACACCGAGGCCGTGCTCGGCGGAGAGCTCCTGGAGGGAGGTCTTCCAGTCCAGGCCCGCGCCGAGCGCGGAGGCGGCCTCGATGAGCGGGTCGAAGAGCCGGTGGACGACGTCCGCCGAGGTCTCGAAGCCTCCGCTCAGGTGCACCGCGCCGATGACCGCCTCGACGGTGTCGGAGAGGATCGAGGCCTTGTTGCGCCCGCCGGTCGACTCCTCGCCGCGGCCGAGCTTCACGTGGTCGCCGACGCCGATGCCCCGGCCGACCTCGGCCAGGGCCCGGGCGTTCACGACCGCAGCGCGGAGCTTGGCCAGCCGGCCCTCGGAGAGGTCCGGGTGGGTGCGGTAGAGCGTCTCGGTGACGACCACGCCGAGCACCGAGTCACCGAGGAACTCGAGCCGCTCGTTGGTCGGCAACCCGCCGTTCTCGTACGCGTACGAGCGGTGGGTGAGGGCGCGCTCGCGCAGCTCGGGGTCCAGGACGGGGTCCCCGAGGGCTGCTCGGAGCTCGCTGTAGTTGGTCAGCGGACCGGACCGGTCAGAGGACCTGACGACGGTCGGCTCGCGCGCCGTACTGGCCGCACTCGCCGCACGCACGGTGCGGCAGGTGCTTGGCACCGCAGGCGGGGTTCGCGCAGGTCACCAGCTGGGGCGCGACGGCCTTCCAGGCCGAACGACGGTGACGCGTGTTGCTGCGCGACATCTTCCGCTTCGGGACAGCCACTGTTCTCTCCTCTACCAGGATCGGCGGGGTGCCGATCTTCGTCAGTCTTGGTCCTGCTGGTCCTGCTGGAGGGCGGCCAGGCCGGCCCACCGGGGGTCGATCGCATCCTCGTGAGCGTGGTCCGGGTCGTCCTTGAGCCGGGCCCCGCACTCGGGGCACAGTCCGGGACAGTCGTCCTCACACAAGGGCTGGAACGGTAGTGCGAGCACCACCGCGTCCCGCAGCAGGGGCTCGAGGTCGAGCAGGTCGTCCTCCAGCTTGCTGACCTCGTCGTCCTCCGAGTAGTCCTGGTCGTCGTACACGAACAGCTCCTGGAACCGCACGTCGATCTCGTCGTGGATCGGCTCCAGGCACCGCGCGCACTCCCCGGTGAGCTCCGCCGAGGCGGTACCGGTGACCAGCACACCCTCCATGACCGCTTCCAGGCGCAGGTCGAGCTCGACCGGCGCACCTTCGGGGACATGGAGGACTTCGATGCCCAGATCTGCGGGTGCCGGGACCGAACGTGTCACCTGGTGCTGGGACCCCGGGCGGCGGCCGAGCTCGCGGGTGTCGAGCACGAGCGGCGCTCTCGGGTCCAGGCTGCTCAGGAGATTCACTTCCGGTTCAGGCACAAACAGATCAGCGAGAAGCGTACCGGTCGGCGTCCGGACCGTCCAAATGCATCACGCCAGCCGCTCGAGCAGGCGGGAGTGCACGGCCGGTGGCACCAGGGCGGACACGTCCCCGCCGAGCGAGGCGACCTCCTTGACGAGGCTGGAGGACACATAGCCCCACGACGCGTGGGTGGGCAGGAAGACCGTCTCGACCCCGGTCAGGTGCTGGTTCATCTGCGCCATCGGCAGCTCGTACTCGTAGTCGTTGCCGCCGCGCAGTCCCTTCACGATCGCCGCGGCGTCGATCTCGCGGCAGAAGTCGACGATCAGCCCGCTGCAGCCGCGCACCGTCACGTTGGGCAGGTCCGCGCAGACCTCCTCGAGCATCTCCAGGCGCTGGTCGGGGTCGAAGAGCCGCGACTTGGACGGGTTGGTGCCGGTGGCGACCACGAGCTCGTCGAAGATCGCGGCCGCGCGGCGGATGATGTCGAGGTGGCCGTTGGTCACCGGGTCGAAGGAGCCGGGGCACACGGCGCGGGTCATGGCGTGGAAGATACCGCCTCGGCGTACCAGAGCGTG
>JAEZKN010000498.1 GCA_023415395.1 Actinomycetes bacterium | reverse complement strand
CACCGATTTCCGCCTGCTGCGCGCCACCACCTGGGCACGCTGGCTGCGTGGCCCACGCCAATGGTGCAACCAGACCGCCGTCGCGCGGGCGCCTTGCCAGCCCACCCATCTGGTGACGCTCGCGACGCCGCACATCGGTGGATCCAGGCTCAGCCGGTGGTCAGCGCGTCGCGCACCGGCACGAACTTCGCCTGCGACTCGGCGAGCTCGGCCTCGGGGTCGGAGTCGGCGACGATGCCGCAGCCGGCGAAGAGCCGCACGGTGCGGCCCTCGACGCGGGCCGAGCGCAGGGCGATGCCCCACTCGCCGTCGCCGCTGGCGTCCATCCAGCCGACCGGGCCGGCGTAGCGGTCGCGGTCCATGCCCTCGATCTGGCCGATCAGGTCGGTGGCGGTCACCGTCGGGGTGCCGCCGACCGCGGCCGAGGGGTGCAGCGCCTCGGCGAGCTGGAGCGAGGACACGGTGGCCGCGTCGTGCACGACGCCGGCGACGTCGCTGGCCAGGTGCATGACGTTGGGCAGGTGGAGGACGAACGGCGCCTCGGGCACGTTCATCGAGGAGCAGTGCGGCTCGAGGGCGTCGGCGACCGAGCGCACGGCGTACTCGTGCTCCTCGAGGTCCTTCGACGAGCGGGCCAGCGTGGCGGCGAGGGCGAGGTCGCGCTCGTCGTCTCCGGTCCGCCGGATGGTGCCGGCGAGCACCCGGGAGGTGACCAGGCCGCGCTCGCGGCGCACGAGCATCTCCGGCGTCGCGCCGAACATGCCGTCGACGTGGAAGGTCCAGCACATGGGGTAGCTCTCGGCGAGGCGGCCCAGCGGCCAGCGCACGTCGACGGGCTCGTCGGCCGTCGCGATCAGGTCGCGCGCGAGCACGACCTTCTCCAGGTCGCCGCGGCTGATCCGGGCCACGGCGTCGGCGACGACCGACATCCACTGCTCGCCGTTGAGGGCACCGTCGGCGAAGCTCACCCCGACCGGCGGCGCCGGGGCGTCCGCGGGCTCGAGCGCGGGGGCGGGGACGTCGACCGTGGTCAGCCAGGCCACGTCGCCGCGGCGGCCCACGACCACCTGCGGGACCACCAGGACGGACTCGCCGGGCTCGTCGGCGAAGGCGAAGGTGCCGAAGGACACCAGGCCGGTGCCCGGCTCCACGACGTCGTCGTGCACGGTGGCTCGAGCGGTCGTCTCGCGCCACCACTTGTCCGCGTCGGCGAAGCGGGTGGCGCCGTGGGTGCGGACCTCGGCCGCGACGCCCCACCCGACCAGGCCGTCACCGCGGCGCAGCCAGGTCACCGGGCGGTCGCCCGGGACGAGGTCGAGGAGTCGCGTGGCCTCCCCGAGGTCGAGGCGGACGGTGCGGACGGTCAACGTCACGGGCCGAGACTACTCAGGGACCCTCCGAACCCCCGCCTCGGCGGTGCGGGTAGCGTCGCAAGACGTGAGCACGAGCACTTCCGCCCGCCGTACGTCGAGCAGCACCTCCACGATCGTGGGGATCCTCGTCGGCCTCGTCCTGCTCGGGCTGATGGCGGCCTTCGCCATCGGCCTGCCCAAGACCGCCGACGCGGAGGAGGGCGGGTCGCAGGTCGAGCTGAGCCTCCCCGACACCCTGCCCGGGGGCTACACCGCCGCGGACCTCCCGGAGTCCTTCGCCGACGGCGAGCTGGCCGAGCAGGCCGACCAGATCGCCGAGCAGCAGGCGGAGAGCACCGAGTACGGCGACGAGGTGCTGCCCGAGGTGCTCGGCCACCCGGCCGTGACCCGCAGCTACGTGGTCGACGGCTCGAAGGCCGTCTTCGTGCAGGTCTTCGCGGCCGAGGGCGGCGCGCTCGCGCCCGGCTCCCTCACCGACCCCGCCACGACCGGCGGGACCGGCGGCCTGACCATGGAGAACGTCGACGGCGCGGCGTGCATCGTCGGCTACGGCCAGACCCAGGACGGCTCGCTCGGGGAGCCGACGTCCACGCAGTGCCAGCTCTCCGAGGACGGCCTGACCGTGCAGACCCAGTCCAACCAGGTCGGCGCCGAGGAGCTCGTCGAGCTCTCCCGCGTGATCCTGGACGGCTACGACCAGTAGACGACCACCGCGTCGCCGACCTCGACCTCGTCGAAGAGCGCGGCGACGGCGTCGTGGTCACGCACGTTGACGCAGCCGTGGGACGCTCCGGCGTAGCCCACGGACGCGAAGTCCGAGGAGTAGTGCACGGCCTGCCCGCCGCTGAAGAACATCGCGAACGGCATCGAGGAGCCGTAGAGCCTCGAGACGTGGTCGCGGCTCTTGAGGTAGACGTGGAAGAGACCCTCCCGGGTCGGCGTGGAGGCTGACCCGAAGCGCACGTCGACGGTGCGCAGCACCGTGCCGTCGACGACCCATCGCAGGGTCCGGGTGGTCTTGTCGATGCAGAGCACGCGGCCGGTGCGGCAGCGGGCGTCGAGCGCGCCCGGCTGGTTCTCGCGGTTGTGCAGCTCCGCCGTGGTCGGCGCGGCGGTCATCGCGTGGAGGCGCGCCAGCGTCCTCTCGTCGACCTCGCCGGTGGCCGGCAACCCGCGCTTGGCCTGGAAGCCGCGCACGGCCGCGGTCGTCAACTCCCCGTAGGTCCCCGTGACGTCGGTGTTGAACCAGTCCAGCTGCGCGAGCCGCGCCTGGAGCTCGCGGACTGCGGGGCCGCGGTCGCCGGCCGCGAGCAGCGGCTCGGGCTCCGGGGTCGGGGTCGGAGTCGGGGTCGGCG
>JAEZKN010000466.1 GCA_023415395.1 Actinomycetes bacterium | reverse complement strand
GGCCTGCGCGACCGGGGCGTTCCAGCCCGGCATGCCGGTGATCGAGTTCGAGGCGAGCAGCACCACGCCCGCCCCCTCGGCCCGGGCCAGCTCGTCGTGGAGACCCCGCACCAGCGCGACCGCGCCGAAGAAGTTCACCGACACCAGCAGGTCACCGGGTACGCCGGTGCGGCCGGCGATCCCCGCCGCCGGCACCAGCCCGTGCACGACGTCGGTCAGCCCCTGGACCCCGGCCACCGCCCGCGCGCGGCCCTCGGGCGTCGCGAGGTCCGCGGTCACGTCGGCGTCGTGGAGGTCCACGGTGACCACCCGGTGCCCCTGCCCCCGCAGCAGCTCCGCCGTGGCAGCCCCGATCCCCGACGCGGCCCCGCTCACGACGTACGTCCTCATGGCGCGGACTGTAACGCGTTCCACCTGGTCCCTCCCGCTTGTAACGCGGGGTTAGGACTTGTGGTGACCCCGTTCGAACGGGTTCATAGTGGTCCTAACCCCGCGTTACAAGTAGCGGCGCGCGCGGTCCGCCGGGGCACCCGGGCCGGCGTCGAGCAGGGCGGCCAGCTCGTGCTCGAGGACCGCGCCGACCCGCTGGCAGAAGGCCTCGGGCTCGTCGGCGGCGTCGGGGTGCTCGGTGACGATCCGGTCGACGATGCCGCGCTCGCGCAGGTCCAGGGCGCGGACCTGCTGGGCGCGCGCCATCTCGGGCGCGTGGTCGAGGTCGCGGTGGACGATCGCGCTGGCGCCCTCGGGCGGGAGCGGGGAGAGCCATGCGTGCTGGGCGGCGATCACCCGGTCGGCCGGGAGGAAGGCCAGCGCGCCGCCCCCGTTGCCCTCGCCGAGCATCAGGCACAGCGTGGGGGCGCGGACGGTGACCAGCTCGCTGAGGCAGCGCGCGATCTCACCGGCCATCCCGCCGTTCTCGGCCTCGGCCGACAGCGCCGCACCGGGGGTGTCGATGACGGTGACCAGCGGCAGGTTCAGCTCCGAGGCGAGCCGCATCCCGCGCTGGGCCTCGCGCAGGGCCTCCGGGCCCATCGGGTGCTCGCGGGTCTGGCCGCGCCGGTCCTGCCCCAGGAAGACGCACGGCGCCTGGCCGAAGCGCACCAGCGCGAGCAGCAGCCCCGGGTCGTGCTCGCCCTGGCCGGTGCCGTTGAGCGGGATGACGTCGCTGGCGGCGTACTTCAGCAGCCGGCGTACGCCGGGGCGGTCGGGGCGCCGCGACCGGGTGACCGCGTCCCAGGTCTCCACGTCGGGGAGCGGCGAGAGCGGGACGGGCGCCGGCCCCGGCTCGATGCCGTGGCGGGGCGCGAGGATCACCGCGAGCGCGCGGTCCAGGATCCCCGCGATCTCCTCGGGTGGGAGGACGGCGTCGATGATGCCGTGGGCGTAGAGGTTCTCCGCGGTCTGCACGCCCTCGGGGAACGGCTTGCCGTAGAGCGCCTCGTAGACCCGCGGGCCGAGGAAGCCGATCAGCGCGCCGGGCTCACCGACGGTGACGTGCCCGAGCGAGCCCCACGACGCCATCACGCCGCCGGTGGTGGGGTGGCGCAGGTAGACGAGGTAGGGCAGCCCCGCGTCCTTGTGGGCGGCGACGGCCTCGGTGATCCGGACCATCTGCACGAACGCCGGCGTGCCCTCCTGCATCCGGGTGCCGCCGCTGACCGGGCCCGCGAGCAGCGGCAGGCCCTCGCGGGTGGCGCGCTCGATCGCGGTGACCAGGCGGTCGGCGGAGGCGCGGCCGATCGAGCCGGCGAGGAACTTGAACTCGCCCATCACCACCGCCACCCGGCGGCCCCGCATCAGGCCCTCGCCGGTCAGCACGGACTCGTCGACGCCGCTCTTCTCCCGCGCGGCGGCGAGCTCGGCGGCGTAGGCCTCGGAAATGTCGCCGTACGCCGGGGGCGTGTCCCACGAGGTCCAGGACCCTTCGTCGAGGACGAGGTCGATCAGCTCGGCAGCGGTCAGGCGGCGCGTCATCCCCGGAGGCTATGCCACGCAGCCAGCACGGTGGCCTCCCGCTGGCGTGACATTCCGCTCACCGGAGCGCCGTCGGTGGCGCGCACCCAGGCCAGGGTGTCCCGCGCGGTGTCCTCGACCGGTCGCAGCACGAGCCCCGCCGCGAGCGAGGGCGCCGGGTCGTGGCTGCCGTGACCGGCGTACTCGGGCTGCGGCAGCCACAGCGGCAGCGAGTCGGGCCCCATCCACATCGCCACCCCCTGCTCGAGCAGGTGCTCCTGCGAGACCCACGTGAGGGTGGCCCCGCTGTCGACGCCGCGGGCGACCCGGCCGAGCAGGTCGCCCATGCCCATGACCTCGCCGACCCCGTCGTAGTCGCCGGCCGTGCGCTGCTCCGCGCAGGTCACGATCCAGGCCGCGAGGTCGCGCACGTCGATCACTTGGGTCGCGCTGCCGGGGTCCCCGCCCGCCATGACCTCCCCTCCCTCGGCCAGCCGCACGGGCCAGTAGGTGAACCGCCCCGAGGGGTCGCCCGGGCCGACGATCAGTCCGGGTCGGACCACCGTCCACGACGCCGCCCCGTCGCGCACGACCTGCTCGCACGCCACCTTCATCGGGCCGTAGGCCTCGGGCTGGACCGCCAGGTCGACGTCCTCGGGCTGCGGGTCGCGCAGCGGCAGCGTGCCGGGCCGACCTCCCGGGGTCGCGTCGTCGGCGTAGACGCTGACGGTCGACACGAACACCCAATGCGCGTCCGGCCACGCCGCGACGCCCCGCCGCACCCACGACGGGATCCGGGCGACGTCGACCACGGCGTCGTACGACGCCCGCCCGACCTCGTCCGGCACGTCCTGGCTGCGGTCCCACGCCACGAACCGGGCGCCCTCGGGCACGGGGCCGGACGCGCCGCGCGTCGCGCACGTGACCTCGTGGCCACGGGCGAGCGCGTCGGCCGCGACCGCCTGGGACAGGAACACCGAACCGCCGAGCACCAGGATCCTCACGCCGGCCACGCTGGCGCGGAATCCCGGGCGAGGCAAGCGTTTCCGCCCTCAGCAGAGACGGCGGCCGAGAAGGCGGCAGAGACGGCGACCGGCACCGACCTCAGACGCCGACGTCCTCCCACCCCAGCATCGCCGCCACCTCGGCGCCGAGGGTCATCGGGCTGAAGGGCTTCGAGATCACCCCCGCCACGGCCAGGTCGTCCCAGGCCTGCGTCTCGCCGACCTGCAGCTTGGCCGTCAGGAGGATCACGGGGATGTCGCGGGTGCGCTCGTCGGCGCGGAGCGCGTGGAAGGTCGCGCGGCCGTCGACGACCGGCATCATCAGGTCGAGCAGCACCGCGTCGGGGCGGTGCTCCTGGGCGAGGGCGATCGCCGCCTCGCCCCCGGTGGCGGGCAGCACGCGCCACTTCGCCACGAGCTCGAGCGCCATCTGCGTGACCTCGCGGACGGAGTCGTCGTCGTCGACGACAAGGACCGTGGGCGTCCTCATGCCGGGTCCGCGAAGGCGCCGACGTAGTAGGTCTGCCGGTCCACGGCGGCCACGGTCACCTCGCCGGCCTGCCCGAGTGCGCGGGCGGCGTGCTCGCCGAAGGAGAAGCCGTCGTCGTTGAAGGCGCAGATGTCCCAGCCGACGACGGCGCGCCGGCCCGCCAGGCCCTGGCCCATGCTGCGGACCATCGCGCGGAAGACCTGCGACTGCCGGTGCTCGGCCCGCACCAGGGTGAAGCCGATGTAGTAGACGGCACCGCGGGCGAAGGCGTCGGGGTAGTGGTGGGCGAAGTACGCCGGCGAGATCCACGGGACGGTCTCGAGGTGGCGGGTGAGCGTGGAGAGGCCGATCGGCTCGCCACCGCTCCACGCCACGTGCTTCTCCACCCGCGGGTCGTGCATCTCCTCGAGGAACTCCTCACGGTGCAGCAGCTGCCGGGCCACGGCCTGCGTCTCGAGCTCGGCGAACGCCTCCCGGTAGAGGTCGTGGAACGCCTCGGCCATGGCGGGCTCCAGCTCGGTCTCGACGCTCACGCGCACCTGCTGCTCGACCGTCACGGCGTGCTCCAGTCGGCGGTCGCGTACGCCGCGATGGCCAGGGCGCAGACCGGCTGGTCGGTGCAGTGCGCGGACACGATCGCGGTGCTGACCTCGCCGAAGTCCACGCCGCGGTGCTCGGCCAGGTCGGCGAGGCTGAGCCGGATCTGCTCCTCGACCGATTCGGGGGTGCCGCCGTGGTGCTCGACGAACAGGCCGCCGATGGTCGGGTGGATCGCCCAGCCCAGACCGGCCGAGACGACCTCGCCGGGGTGGTCGGCGTAGGCCACGGCCTGGACGCAGTAGAGCCGGTCGCCGTGCCCGCCGTGCACGGGCTCGCCGTCGCGGACGACGGCGCTGCCCGGGGGGATCACCGAGGAGAGGGGGATCAGGTTGAAGTTGCCGACGCCGGCCTGCAGCAGGGCGTGGTCGAACGCCGAGAGCAGGGTGCGCCCGGTGCCGACGGCGGTGCGGACGGTGATGTCGATCTTGTTCACATCGCTCTTGTTCACGTCGTTCCTTCCTGGAGTCCCTCGCGGTCCGGGGACCCGTGGTGGTGGCTGGTGCGGCCGGTGCCCCGCGCCGAGGGCAGGGTGAACATCACGGTGGTGCCGACACCGAGGTGGCTCTCGGCCCAGATCCGCCCGCCGTGGCGCTCGACGATGCCGCGGCTGATGGCCAGGCCGAGGCCGGTGCCGCCCTTCTGCCGGGCGTCGGAGGAGTCGACCTGCTCGAAGCGCTGGAAGATCGTGTCCAGCTTGTCCTCGGGGATCCCGCGCCCGCGGTCGCAGACGCGGAACAGCACGTGGCCGTTGCTCTGCACGTGTGCGTCGAGCCGGACCGCCTGCCCGCGCTCGGAGAACTTGATCGCGTTGCTGAGCAGGTTCGTGAGCGTCTGCACGATCCGGTCGGCGTCCGCGAGCACCCAGCCCTCGCTCGGGTCGACGACGACGGTGACGCCGGTGCTGTCGGCGAGCCCGGCCATCTCGGTGGCGGAGCGGTGCAGGAGCGCCGCCGCCTCGACCGGGACCGCATGAACGGACCGGTCGCCGGACTCGATCCGCTCGAGGTCGAGGATGTCGTTGATCAGCCGGGTCAGGCGCTCGCTGCTCTCCGCGGCGATGGCGGTCATCGAGCGCGCCTGGGGTGTGAGCTCGCCCAGCACGCCACTGGCGAGCAGGTCGAGCGAGCCGCGGATCGAGGTGAGGGGCGTGCGGAGCTCGTGGCTGACGACGGAGAGGAACTCGTTCTTCATCCGGTCGACCTCGCGTCGCTGCGTGACGTCGCGGAAGACGACGACCGCGCCGCGGGGCAGGTCCTCGTCGATCAGCGGGCTCGCGGTGATCTCGACGTCGAAGGGCGTGCCGTCGGAGCGGACGTAGACGTCCTCCTCGGCGGCGGCCACGGCGCCCGAGCGGATCGCCTCGGCGATGTAGCAGCCGTCGTAGGGGTAGACCGTGCCGTCCTCGTCGGGTGCGTGGAAGACCGCGTGCGCGTCGCGCCCGAGGAGTTCGTCGGGGTCGTAGCGCAGTGCCGAGGCGCCGGCCGGGTTGACGAACGTGATCCGGCCGGCCGCGTCGACGCCGTAGATCCCGTCGCCGACCGAGGTGACCAGCACCTCGGTCTGCCGGGCCAGGCGGCGCAGGTCGGCGGTCTGCGCCTCGACGCGGTTCTCGAGGTCGCGGCGCAGGGCCCGGTTGTCGAAGGTGAGCAGGATCTGCCGGGTGGCCGTGGCGAGCGCGAGCATCAGCCAGAGGGCGGCGGTGGTCACCGCGAGCTGCCCCCCGGAACCGAAGGCCACCTGCACGCCGGCGGCGGTCATCAGCACCGCGTAGACGAGGAGCGTGTCGCGCACCTGGGTGGGCGCCTCGACGCCCTCGGGGGAGTCCGCCGCGACGCTGGGGTACCAGGCGGCCAGCGCCAGCAGGACGTAGCCCGCCATCCAGCCCAGGTCGAGCGGCGTGCCGAAGGCGAAGTCCCCCTCGGCGACGAGCACGGCGAAGGACAGGTCGGTCGCGGCGTAGGCCAGGAAGCCGAGCGCGAGCAGCAGCAGCGCCCGCCGGTCGGAGCCCCGGCTGCGCAGCACGAGCAGGAGCCCGACGACCACCAGGACCACGTCGAGCACCGGGATGAGCAGCGTGGTGAGCTGCGAGGCGAAGGTCCCGCGGGTCTGGTCGAGCAGCTCGGAGTAGACCAGCGTGTTCGCGACGATGAGCACGGCCCCACCGATGACCAGGCCGTCGAGCGTCATCACCACCAGGTCGATGCCCCGGCGACGGACGCTCGGGAAGCCCAGCACCGCCAGGATGCACAGGACGAGCGCCGCGGTGATGGTCAGGTCGCTGAACGTGCTCGGCGAGGAGACCGGGTCGGAGCCGACCGCGCCCGCCCAGACGTTGCCGGCCATCGCGACCAGGGCGCCGGCCGTGATCAGCAGCCAGGAGCGGCGGCGCCGCCCGGAGGTCTGGCGGGCGCGCACGGTGCAGCTGAGCGCGAGGAAGGAGCCGCTCAGGACCAGCCCGACCGAGCTGGCGAGCAGCCGCACGTCCGTCGGCGACCCCGGGGCCAGCAGCACGGCGAACCCCGCGCAGCCGAGGACCGCCAGGACGAGCACGACGAGGAAGCGTCGTCGTTGGCGGACCCACGGCACGGTGGGTCGTCCCGACCGGCTGGCCTGGTGCAATGTCGTCCCCGAGAGTGGTTGAGCGGTGTGCAGCGGACTCGCATGCTATCGGTGCCCGATCAGGCCGCCGGTGACTCCTCGGCGAGCAGCCAGGCCGCGAAGAAGCCGCTGAGGTCCTCACCGGTCCGCTCCGACCACCAGCCGGTGATGTCGTCGTAGGTCGCGTTGGCGTTCTCGTGCTCCTCGGGCCACGCGCGGACGAGCTCCCAGAACCTCTCGTCGCCGATCCGCTTGCGCAGCTCGTTCCACATCACCGCGGGGATGTAGTAGACGTTGCTCGAGGCGAAGGCGTCGGGGTGGTAGGCCGCGGGCGGGCCGTACTCGTTGCGCAGCTCGGCGTCCGCCTCCGCCCACCGGGCGAAGACCTGCTCCATCGAGGCCGGGCCGTGCTCGGCCATCCAGGCGCCCTGGAGGAAGGTCGCCATGCCCTCGTTCATCCAGACGTCGCGCCAGTCCAGCGGCGTGACCGTGTCGCCGTACCAGTGGTGCGCCATCTCGTGGACGAGCACCTCGGGGGACGTGGCGTAGGGGGTGTCGCCGAGCGTGATCATCGTCTGGGTCTCCATCCCGCTGCGCGAGGGGACGACCACGAACCCCAGCCGGTCGAAGGGGTAGGGCCCCAGCCGCTCCTCGAGCCAGGCCAGTCCCGCCGGCGCCGCGCGCAGACGGGCGACGAGGTCCGTGCGGCCGCGCGGGACCCAGAAGGAGATCGGGACGCCCGACGGCGAGGTGTCGGTCGTCTCCTCCAGGTCGCCGATGGCGACCGTGACGAGGTACGACGCCGCCGGCTCGTCGAGGTGCCAGCGGCTGACCGACAGCCCGTTGCGGGTGCGCTGCGAGCGCAGCTCGCCGTTGGCCACGCCGACCATCGGCGGGGGGACGCGCAGCGTGATGTCGTAGCGCGCCTTGTCGGAGGGCTGGTCGTTGACGGCGTACCAGCTGTAGGCGCCGAACGGCTCCTGCATGGTCCACACCGCGCCGCCCGGGACCGTGGTCCAGCCGGTCTGCGAGAAGTCGCGCCGCCGGACCGGCGCGTCGACCGGGGCCGGCGTGCCGGAGTAGTGGACGAAGACGGTGTACTCGCCGTCCTCCTCGACGGGGTGGTCCACGACGAGGTCCTTGCCGCGGTGCTCGAACCCGGTGTCGGCGCCGTCGACGGTGACCGCGCCGACGGTCAGCGGCTCGCCGAGGTCGAGCCGGAAGTCCTCGGCGTCCGCGGTCGCGCGGAAGGTCAGCTCCTCGAGCCCGTCGAGCTCCTCGGCGACCGGGTCCCACGTCAGCGTCAGGTCGTAGTGGAGCGCGTCGACGCCGGGGTCGCCGACCTCGGGGTAGACGCGGTCCTCGAC
>JAEZKN010000463.1 GCA_023415395.1 Actinomycetes bacterium | reverse complement strand
CACGTGCACGGTGCCGTCGGCCGCCTCGACCACCGGCGCGGCGCCCAGGCCGCGCAGGCGGGGGAGCAGCACGTCGAGCGGGGTGGAGCTCACCAGCACCGTCGGCGCGATCCGCCGCAGCCCCAGGGCGCCGGCGCGGGGATGGTGGAGCAGCTCGGCCAGGGCGGCCTCGTCGTCGGAGCGCAGGAACGCCTCGGCGGGCCCGACCCGGACGGTGCCGTAGGTCCGCGCGGTGTCGTCGACGAGGTAGGTGAGCGGCTGCGGCACCGGGGTGCGGGAGACCGAGGCGACGAAGTCGTGCAGCTCGACGGCGGACCACCCCAGGTCCAGGGCCCGCCGGACCGAGCCCGGCGTGAAGCGGTAGACGGTGGCGCCGCCGCGCGACTCGACGTCGGCGACGACCTGGAGCCGCCGCGCGAGCTGGGACTCCAGCGGCCCCGGCGCGACCGCGGTCAGGTCGGCCTGGAGCAGCACGTGGTCGACGGGGTCGGGCAGCAGCGCGTCGAGCCGCTGCTCCGCCTCGGCCCGCTCACCGGCCACGAACGCGCGGCCGAAGGACGTCAGCCCGCCGAGCGCGGCCACGCCCAGCACGGCCGCCTCGTCGAGGGCCCAGGCGACCTGGAGGTCCCGCGTGCGCGGGCGGCGCGGGCGCAGCCAGGCGATGCGCCGCACCAGCGAGGGGACGCCCGTCCCGGAGGCCAGGACCTCGCCCGGCGGGAGGCCCGCCAGCTCCTCGAGCGCCATCCGCCGGCTCTCGACCTGGTGGATGCCGGAGAGCTCGGGCGCCAGCGCGTTCCACACCTTGCCGGCCGGATCACGCTCGCCCACGAGGCTGGGGATCCGGGGCGACTCCAGCCAGGCCCGCACCAGCGCCGCCCACCGCTCCGCGACGGGTCGGGCCGTCCACTGGTCGAAGAGGTCGGTGGGCACCCACGCCGGGTTGCCGTCGGCGTCGGCCGTGGTGGCGACCAGGCCGGCGGCGTACGCCGTCTCGACGAGGAGCGCAGCCGTCGGCTCGTCGACGTGCAGCTCGGTGGCGGTGGCCCGGAGGTCCCGCACGCCCAGGCCCCCGCTGCGCAGCGCCGAGGGCGGGGTGAGCCCCCACTGGTCGAGCAGCAGCTCGATGCGGCGCACGGTCTCGAACGCCGCACCGGCACCCGTCCGGTCGACCAGCGCCTCGCCGCGGTCGGTGGTCGCCAGCGGCGGGACGACGTCGACCGGCTCGTTGGTCGTCCTGCCGCCACGGAGGGCGAGGCCGACCTCGCCGGGGAGCACCACGACCCCCCCGCTGCGCGGGACCAGCAGCCGGCGCGCGAGCAGCTCCTCGGCCGGCGTCTCGGCGTCCTCCGGCAGGACGGTGTGTCGCGAGGTCCCGGTGGTCGCCTCGCCGCCGGACTCGAGGACGTGGTCGAGGAGCGCTCGGGCCTGGGGGGACAGCTCGTCGAGCCGGCGGCGTACCTCCTGCTGGCTTGGCGGCTCGGCCGACACCGGCCGCAGCCCGCTCACCGTCAGCGCCTCGGCGATGCCGCTCAGCGCCCGCACGCCCTGGGTCGACTCCCACGCCAGCGCGAGGTCGAGGAGCCGGTCGAGGGCGGCCGCCACCGACGCCGGATCGGCGTTCACGACCCGGGCCAGGTCGGCAGGTGTGGTTTGCCCGACGACCACGAGGGCATCTAGGACACTGAGCTCGGCCTGCGTCAGCTGGTCGAGCGCTCGGAGCAGCGAGGACCGGGTGGCGGCACGGGACGCCAGCTGGCCTGAGTCATGAGGGGCCGGAGTGGCGAGAGCGGGGCGGTCGATGAGCAAGCGGGACAACCGGTCGTCCGGCCAGCTGCGCAGCTGGTCGGCGAGCGTGCGGTGCCCGGACGTGCTCATCGTGCCAACGCTACAAGGACGGGCCGCCCGATGAGGCAGGTCGAGGTCCACCACGGAGCCGCCACCGACGTCGGTCGCGTGCGCGAGGTCAACGAGGACGCCTGGATGGCGGCGGCGCCGGTCTTCGCCGTCGCCGACGGCATGGGCGGCCACGAGGGCGGCGACGTCGCGAGCCGGATCGTCGTCGAGGAGTTCACCCGCCTCGCCGAGCGGGGCTACGACCCGCAGCGCGGCCGGGAGGCCGTGGCCGAGGTGCTCGACGAGGCCCAGCGTCGACTCCTGGAGTACGCCGCCCAGCAGGCCGGCGAGGGCGTCGCGGCCCGTCGCCGAGCCGGCACGACCGCGGTCGCCGCGCTCCTGGTCGAGGACGCGTCCGGTCCGGCCTGGCTGCTCGCGAACCTGGGCGACTCCCGGATCTACCGCGTCGCCGACGGTGCCCTCGTGCAGGTGAGCACCGACCACAGCCTCGTGCAGGAGCTGGTCGACGCCGGCCGGATCTCGCCGGAGGAGGCCGCGGTCCACCCCGAGCGCAACGTCATCACCCGCGCGCTGGGGGAGTCCCTCGGCGTGGAGCCGGACTACTTCGAGCTCCGCCTCGCCGACGCCGAGCGGCTGCTGCTGTGCACCGACGGCGTCACCGGCATGCTCGACGACGAGGCCATCGGCGTGATCCTCGCCGAGACCGCCGACCCCCGTGACGCCGCCGACCGCCTCGTCGCGGCGGCCGTCGCCGCCGGCGGCGCGGACAACGCGACCGCGGTGGTGATCGACGTCGTCGGGCTCCTCCCCGAGGACCACTACGACCCCGACCGCCAGCGCGCCACGTTGGAGGAGAAGCTCGGGGTGCGCCCGTGACCGAGACCTGGTCCTGCCGCAGCGGCGACTGGTTCGGCATCTTCGGGGACGGCGCCGCCGTCCTGCTGCCTCCGAGCGAGAAGGCACGGGTGGCCCCGGTCTGGGAGCTGGTCGACGACGGGGCCGGCTTCGACGAGACGCTCGACGCGCTCATCTCCTCGGGCCTGCGCGACCTGCCCGGGTTCGTGCTCGTCAGCCGCGACGGCGACGAGACCCGGGTGGTGCTGCGCGGCGAGGCCCGGGCGCACTTCGCGACGCCCGAGGAGGTCGTCCACGTCGAGGGCGACAGCGCCACGACCTGGGTCGAGCGCACCCTCCACGGCGTCTCGCGCACGCGGCTCGAGGTCGCCGACGCCCCCGAGGACGCCGACCTGGTCGTCGCGCACGGACTGCTGCGCGTCGCGACGGCCGAGTGGTCCGAGGCCGCCGACGACGTGGACGACGTAGGCGACGTCGACCACGACGGCCACACCCAGGCCGGGGCGGAGACGCCGCCGCGGACGCTGCCGGGGATCCCCGGGCAGCCCCCGGCCCCGCCGGTCACCCGCCCGGTCGCCGTGCTCCACCTGTCCTCGGGCGAGAGCGGCGAGGTCGACCGGGTGGTCGTCGGCGGCCGGGCACCGGAGGCCCCCGACCACGACGGCACCCCGCCCCGGCTGGTCCGCGTCCCCAGCCCGCAGCAGGAGATCTCCTCCACCCACCTCGAGATCCGTCCGGGGTCCGGCGCCGACCACGGTGCGGCGGTCGTGACCGACCTCGGCTCCACCAACGGCACGTTGCTGGTGCAGCCCGGCCTGCCTCCGGAGGACCTCAAGGCCGGCGTCCCGGTCCAGCTGATCCCCGGCGCCGTCATCGACCTCGGTGACGGCGTCAGCATCCGGGTGGTGTCGCCGTGAGGCCGGCGGCCGAGCTCGACCACCGGCTCTACGGCTTCGCCGTGGACCGGCTGCTGCTGTGGGCGGTCGACGGCGTCGCGGCGTACCTCGCGTGGCGGTTCCTCATCGACCGCGGCCAGGTCGGCGCGGGCATCGCGGTGATCGTGGCCACCGTCCTGGTCGGGTACGCCGCCCTCGCGGTCGTCCTCGGCCTGACCGGCTCCTCGCCGGGCAACGCGCTGCTCGGCCTGCGGGTCGTGCAGGCCGGCACCGACGAGCCGATCGGCGTCGGCCGGGCCCTGCTGCGCCAGCTGGTGCTGGGCGTCGCGACCCTGCCGACCTTCGGGCTGGGCACGGCGACGCTGGCCTGGACCGCGGCCATGGACCCCGGTGGCCGCCGGCACGGCTGGCACGATCGGGTCGCCCGCTCCGAGGTCGTCGACGTGCGCCCGGTCCCGCAGGAGCCGGTCGAGGTCGACGCCGGCCCGCGGCACGTCGTGAACCTCACCGCGATGCGCCTGGT
>JAEZKN010000429.1 GCA_023415395.1 Actinomycetes bacterium | reverse complement strand
GTGCTCGTGGGTCTGCACGAACCACCCGGGCCGCACCCGCGCCCCGAGCCGGGCCCGGCCCCGGTGGAGCCCCGGGGCGACCTCGACGTCGCCGACCGGGCGGTGCTCGACGTCGGGGTCGGTCCCGCCGGCGGCGAGCAGCCGCAGGAAGTGCGACTTGCCCGAGCCGTTGGAGCCGAGCACGGCCACCCGCTCGCCGTACCAGACCTCGAGGTCGAAGGGCTTCATGAGGCTTCCCCCGTCGTCCGCGGAGAGCTCCAGCCGCTCGCACACGACCGCGCGCTTGCCCGTGCGGCCGCCCTGGAGGCGCATCGTCACCTGCTGCTCCCGCGGCTGCTCGGTGGGCGGGCCCGCCTCCTCGAACTTCCGCAGCCGGGTCTGCGCGGCGCGGTACTGCGACGCCATGCCGTCGTTGTACTCGGACTTGACCTTGTAGTGGAGCACGAGCTGCTTGAGCTTCGCGTGCTCCTCGTCCCAGCGCTTGCGCATCTCCTCGAAGCGGAGGAACCGGTCGCGCCGCGCGTCGTGGTACGACGCGAAGCCGCCCGGGTGCGTCCACACGGTGTTGCCAGCGTGGCCGAGCTCGACGGTGACGACGCGGGTCGCGGTGTTGTTCAGCAGCTCGCGGTCGTGGCTGATCATCAGGATCGTCTTGTCGGACTCGCGGATCCGGCCCTCGAGCCAGATCTTGCCGGGCACGTCGAGGTAGTTGTCGGGCTCGTCGAGGAGCAGCACCTCGTCGGGCCCGCGCAGGAGGAACTCCAGCACGAGCCGCTTCTGCTCGCCGCCCGACAGCGTCCGGAGGGTGCGGTACTTCGCGCGCTCGTAGGGCAGCGCGAGGGCGGCCGTCGTGACGACGTCCCAGGTGACCTCGACGTCGTAGCCGCCCGCGTCCGCGAAGTCCGAGAGCGCGTGTGCGTACGCCATCTGCGACTTCTCGTCGTCGGTGTCCATCAACGCCAGCTCGCAGCGGTCGACCTCGGCAGCGGCGGCCCGGATGCGCGGCGGCGAGACGCTCAGCAGCAGGTCGGCGACCGTCGGGTCCTCCCCCAACCCGGCGCCGACGTGCTGCCGCATGACACCGAGCCCGCCGGACCGGGTGACGACCCCGGCGTGCGGGTCGAGGTCGCCGGTGATGATGCGCAGCAGCGTCGTCTTGCCGGCGCCGTTCGCGCCCACGAGCGCGACCTTCGCGCCCTCGCCGACCCGGAACGAGACGTCGTCCAGCAGCACCCTCCCGTCGGGCAGCTCGTACCGCACCCCGGCCACGTCCACGTGTCCCACGTCGGAGGATTCTCCGCCACGGACCGGGGACGGGTCACCTCGTTTTGCCGCGCGCCGGGTGCAACCGGTTCTACCGTGCGTGCGTGAGCCTCCTCCGCCGTGCCGCCGTCGCCCTCGCGGCCGCCGCCACCCTCTCGACCGCCCTCGCTGCCCCGCTCGCCGTCCCGGCGGTGGCCGAGCAGCCGAAGCGCGACCTCGGTCCGACCAGCTATGCCGGGGCCGGCCCGTACGCCGTCGGCGAGCGCACCCTGAGGCTGGGCTCGGGCGTGAAGGTCGAGGTCTGGTACCCCGCGAAGGACAGCGACGTCGCCGGCCTCCCCGAGGCGACCTACGACATCGTGGAGTGGCTGCCCGACCAGCTCAAGGAGATGCTGCCCGAGGGCGCCTCGGTCACCTACCCCAGCGGCGGCGTCCGCGGGGTGCGGGTGGCGTCCGGGAAGTTCCCGCTCGTCGTCTTCAGCCACGGGTACGCCGGCTTCCGCACGCAGTCCTCGGAGCTGACCTCCGCGCTCGCGTCGTGGGGCTTCGTCGTCGCCGCGCCCGACCACCCGAGCCGCAACCTGACCAAGGTGCTCTTCGGCCCTCCGGGCACCACGTCCGACCTCGAGGACCTCGCGGCGACCATCACGATGATGAGCCGCAAGAACACCAACGCGGGGTCGGTCTTCCGCCGCCACCTCGACCTGGACCACGTCGGCGTCGTCGGCCACTCCGCGGGTGGCCGCGCGGTGGAGAACCTCGCCGTCACCGACAAGCGGGTCGACACCTTCGTCGGCATGGCCGGCGCGTCGGTCGGGGCCCTGGACGAGGAGGCGCCGAAGGTGCCCCGGGTGCCGGGCCTGCTGCTGGCGGCGACCGACGACGGCATCGTGGGCCTGGACCGGATGGACCGGGCCTACGCCGCCATGAAGAAGCCGAAGCGCATCGTCTACTTCGGCGGCTTCGGCCACCTCGTCTTCAGCGACCTGTGCGAGGTGGGCGAGTCCGACGGCGGCCTGCTCGCCATCGCCGACCTGCTCGGCGTCCCGGTGACCGGCCAGCTCGCGCTGCTGGCCACCGACGGCTGCGTCGAGCCCGCGACCGACCCGACGCTGGCCTGGCCGGCGGTCCAGCACGTCGTCGTCGCCCACCTGCGACACGTCTTCGGCACCGACCGGTCCGGCGCCGCCCTGACCGGGCTGGACGCCGCCTACCCAGGCGTGGTGTCGGGCGCCCGCAGCGCGGGCGAGTAGGGCGGGCGAGTAGGGCGGGCAAGTAGGTAGGACCAGGACGAGCCAGCAGGACCGGCCGGCGGGGCGGTCGCGAGGGCGCTCAGCGCCCGGCTTCGGGTCCCGGCACCTCGCCGTGGCGCGCCAGGCTCACGGCCCCGGCC
>JAEZKN010000360.1 GCA_023415395.1 Actinomycetes bacterium | reverse complement strand
GTGCGTGACGACCACGCGGACCGGCTTCGAGGTCGAGGCGGCGACGGTGTCGCTGCCCCGGTACTTCACCCGGATGCGGTGACGTCCGGGGTCGAGGTCGGGCAGCCTGACCCGCATCCGGCCGCCGGCCGACCTGGCCAGGTGCTTCTTCACCGTCTTCTTCCCGATCCGGATCCGGAGCTGCCCGGTCGGGTTGCTGACGTACTTGCTCCTCACCCGCACGCGAAGTGCGGTGACCGCGCCGGCGCCGGGCTTCTGCGCGACCCGGACCTTGCCGCCCTTGCCGCCCTTGCCGCCCTTGCCGCCCTTGCCGGCGACCGTGACCTTCACCTTCGAGGCGACCTGGCCGTGGCGCGCCAGCTGGACCTTCCCGAGGTCGAGGACCCGGCCAGGGGCGAGCGCCAGCGCGCCGGCGGTCGCGGTCGAGGCGGCTCCGGCCGCGGCACGAGTCATGAGCGGCGCTCCTCCGCGCGGGGCGCGCATCCGGTAGAGGTCGGCGTCCTCACGTCCGCCCACCGTCGAGAACGTGAGCCGGTAGGCCGTGCCGCCCGGGACCTCGATCCGGAAGACGCCACGCTGGTGCTGCTGGTCGGCGGGCGTGCCCGCGTAGCTGAGGTTGGACGCGACCGGCTCGGTGGGCAGGGCCGTGTCGGTGCCCCACACCTCGACGTTGACGTTGTCGAGCGGATGACCGGCCTGGTCGGTCACGACGCCCTGGATCCAGGCCATGCCGGCGGGAGGTGCGAGGCGGGCGGCTCCGGAGACGGTCGGCGCCGCCGTCGTCGCGGGCGCCGCCGAGGCCGGGAGCACCTCGGGGGCGAGGAGGAGGCCGCCGGCCGCACAGGCCGCGACCAGCAGCCGGGCACGCCGGCGCGCGAGCGGATGAGGACGCGAGCCCGGGTCAGGGGCGACACGGGAGGTGGGGTCAGACATGAGGGTTCCTTCCTGGGATCAGCCGATCACGACGGATCAGAGCTGACCGACGAGAACGACGGCCAAGACCGCGACGAGGACGGCGAGGGCGACCAGGAGCCGGGTGTCGCGGACGTTCGCGGTGGAGCTCCTGGTCGCTCGATGACGGTGGGCGGTGCCGGCCACGGGTGGTCTCCTTCGGTGCGGGTGCTCCAGCACGCGCTGGAGCCTGGTGACCACGCTCCCGTCCACGAGCCCGCCGGGCCACGCGGGTAGCGCCCAACTGCCGGGCCCCGGCAGCCCCCACCGCGACTGGGGGTACGCCGCGCCGGACCCGCCACGAGCCGCCGGGACGGCGCAGTCATGTGACGGATGCCCGTCGCGCACGTGACGGTGAGGATCGGGTCGTGCGCCGGGACGCGCGGCGCTCACACCCACCGCAGGAGAGGGAGGCCCCTCATGACCAGTCAGCTCGAGCTCACCCGGCCCCATGCCCGCCGACCCCAGGCCCGCCGGCTCCGACCCGCGCGGGACGAGCCCCCGCTCCGGGTGGTCGTCGCCGACACCGACGTGCTCCTGCGCACGGGCCTGGCCAGCCTGCTGGACCAGCGTGAGGAGTGCACGGTCGCAGGGACGACCGACGACCCCGACCAGCTGCTCGAGATCGTCCGGGTGCAGCGGCCGGACGTGGTCGTCCTCGGGGCGGGGTCGTCCCCGGCACCCGAGGCGTCCGGCCCCGCCCACCCGGCCGCCGTACGGCTGCGTGAGCTGTACCCGGGCCTGGGCATCGTGCTGCTCGCGACGCACGTCGACGTGGAGGCCGCCTCGGACCTGCTCACCCGCAGCCGCGGGGTGGGGGTGCTGCTGCGCCAGCGCATCACCGACGTCGACGCGTTCGTCGACGCGCTGCGCCAGGTCTCCCGGGGCGGGTGCGCGCTCGACCCCGACGTCGTTCCCGCGCTCGTGACCGCCAGGCGCCGCGACCAGCCGCTCAGCCGCCTCAGCAAGCGCGAGCGCGACGTGCTGGCCCTGATGGCCCAGGGCCGCTCCAACCTGGGCATCGCGCGCGAGCTCTGGCTCGCCGAGGGCACGGTGGAGAAGCACGTGCGCAGCATCCTGACCAAGCTCGACCTCGACAGCGGGCCGCTCGACCACCGTCGGGTGCTGGCCGTGGTGACGTTCCTCCGGTCGGACCGAGCGCCGGCCGGCATCCCTGCCGGCATCCCTCAGGAGATGGTCCCGGCCTGAGCCCGGTCCGGAGGCGCTGGCCGGTCGGTCTCGACACCGGCCAGCGCGGACGCGAGCTGGACCCGCGAGGCGATCCCGAGCTTGGGATAGATGTGGTACAGGTGCGACCCGACGGTCCGGTGGGACAGGAACAACCGCTCGCCGATCTGCCGGTTGGTGAAGCCCTCGGCGGCGAGGAGGGCGATCTGCAGCTCCTGCGCCGTGAGGTGCTCCCACGCGGCGCTGGTGCGCACCGGCGGCAGCTCGCCCGCCGCCCGCAGCTCCTGGGAGGCCAGGTCGGCCCAGGGCGCCGCGCCGAGCGCGGCGAAGGTCTCGTGCGCCTCGCGCAGGTGAGCGCGGGCCTCGCCGACCCGGCGCTCGCGCCGGAGCCAGGCTCCGTACCGCAGGTGCACCCGTGCCCGGTGCATCGGCCAGGACGCCAGCCCGTCGTCGAGCGCGGCCCGGAAGTGCTGCTCCACGCGCGGGCCGCCGGCCAGGAGCGGGCGGGCCACGAGCAGGCCCGCGCGCAGGATCGGTGAGGGAACCCCGGCCCACGCCGCCTCGACGTCCGCGAGGAGGTCGCGGGCCTCCTCCTGCTGACCGCAGCCGTGCGCGGCCTCGGCGAGCTCGGCGACGAGGAAGGTGCGGAAGTTCTCCTGGTGGGCCACGTCCCGAGGATCGAAGACCCCGCGCAGCTGCGCGTAGGCATCGCCGTAGCGCCCCTCACCGAGCGCGGCCAGCCCACGGACGGCGCGCACCTGGGCGAGGACCGGGTTGGCACCGACCTCCACGATGAGCTGCTCGGCCCGGTCGGAGTCGGCCCGCGCCACGTCGACCTCGCCGGACAGGGCCCGGGCTGCTCCCCTGGCGAGCAGGGCGGTCGCCTGCCACAGCGGTTGGAACAGGTCGCGGCCCAGCCGCAGCGACTCGTCGGACAGCACCGCGCACCGGCGGACCCGACCGAGGTGGAGCTCGGACCACGCAGCTCCGACCAGCGACTGGCCGAGGTTGGCGAACCGGCCCTCCCGGCGGCTGGCGCGGACCGACGCCTGGAAGATCGCCGCTGCCCGCACGTGGTCACCGACCCCGGAAGCGCCCAGGGCGAGCGTCAGCAGCAGCTCGGCCTCGGTCGGGAGAGCGCCGGGCTCCGCGGCGGCGTACGCCGTCAGCACCGCTGCTCCTCGCTGGGTCGGTGCCGCCAGCGCGGTCACCGCGGCATGCATCAGGTTCGAGCCGCCGGGGCCGGCCGGCACGACGACGTCCGCCGTCTCGGCCATCACGGAGCGCGTCCGGGGCGTCGAGTTCGACCACCAGCACTGCAGGAGCGCGGAGAGCAGGACGGGCAGCGCCCGTGGGTCGCCGATGTCGTGGAGCTCGCGCGCGGTGCGGGCGATCTCGAGGAGCCGGTCACGTCCACCCCAGGCCGAGGCGGTCAGCTGGTCGGTGACCCAGGCCAGCCAGATCCGTTCCGGCGGTGTGAGCACAGCAGGGTCCACCGCCCCCAGGGTGGCTCGCGCCCGGTCCTGCTGCCCCAGGTCGACGTAGAGGTCCACCAGCCCGAGCTGCCGACGGGCCCGCTCCCCCGGCTCCTCGCTCAGCCGCACCGCCTCGACCCGGGCCCGGACGGCTGCCTCGAGGGCGTGCCGGTCCTGCGCCGAGACGGAGAGGGAGTCCAGCTCACGGGCCAGGTCCTCGTCCGGCTCGTCCGCGGCGGCCGCCCGGTGCCACACCTGCTCGTGCCGGGTGCTCGCACAGCGTGCGAGCACGAGATGAGCGTGCTGACGCAGCGCGGGACTCACGTGCTGGTGGACGGCCGAGCGCACCAGGGGGTGACCGAACCGGACCCGCGCACGCGCCACCTCGACGATGCCGACCTCGACGGCCGGATCGAGGTCGCCGAGCGTGACCGGCTCACCGGTGAGGGCCTCGCCGGCGGCGAGCACCTCGGGGACGGCGCCGTCGTGGTGGAGGGCGACCAGCACGACGAGGTCCCGGGTGCGCTCGGGGAGCTGGGCGATCCGCGAGGCGAAGGCCGCCTCCAGACGGGGGGTCATCGGTCTCACTGGGTGTGTCCCATTTGGTTGGGACTGCGGTGGCGGGCCTCGACGGCACCGTAGGCGGAATGGCGTACCCAAGTGACCTGACAGACGAGCA
>JAEZKN010000258.1 GCA_023415395.1 Actinomycetes bacterium | reverse complement strand
GACCCCAAGGTCCAGGTCTTCTCCGACCAGGGGCTGTGGTACCTCCTCGGCGGTGCGCTCGCCGCCGTCGCCTTCGCGTTCCACCTGCGGCGCGCCGAGGCCCCGCTGCTGCCGGCCGGCGCGCTGCGGCGTACGCCGGCGTGGGGGTCCCTCCTGGTCAGCTTCTTCGTCGGAGCCGCGCTCATCGCCGCGCTCATCGACATCCCGCTCTTCGCCCGGACCACCGTCTACCCCGGCGACCAGCTGATGGCCGCCCTGGTGCTGGTGCGCTTCCTCGTCGCGCTGCCCGTCGGCGCCGTCCTCGGCGGCTGGCTGACCCGCTCGGTGGGCGCCGGGGTCGTCACCGCCGGCGGGATGGCCTGCGCCGCCGGCAGCTTCGTGTGGATGTCGACGTGGGACCTGGAGAGCCTCGAGAGCCCGGTCGCCACGCTGCCGCTCGTGCTCGGCGGGCTCGGGTTCGGCCTGGCCCTCGCCCCGGTGAACGCCGCCGTGCTGGCCAGCACCGACGACGACGTGCACGGCGTGGCCAGCGCGTTCGTGGTCGTCTCGCGGATGGTGGGGATGCTGGTCGGGATCTCGGCCCTGACCACCCTCGGCCTGCGCCGCTACTACGCCGAGCAGGCCGGCCTGCCCCCGGCCCGCGAGGTCTGCGGCGACTCGACCCGGTGCGCGGAGTTCACCCGGCTGCTCAAGACCGCCGGCATCGCCCAGGAGCAGACGGTGTTCCTCGGCGCCGCGGCCTGCGCGGTCGTCGCGGGCGTCCTCGCCCTGGTGCTCTTCCGTGGCGCGGCGACCCGGGCCGTCTCGACCGGCGACCTGCTGCGCACCTCGGGTTGAGCGGTCGGCTAACGTCACCGATCGTGGACGGCTTCGACGACCTGCTCGCCGCCAACCGTGAGTTCGCGGCCTCCTTCGACCTCGCCGGGTTCGACGGCGTCGCCCATGCGGGCGTCGCGATCGTGACCTGCATGGACTCGCGGATCGACCCTCTCGGCATGCTCGGTCTCAAGCCCGGCGACGCCAAGATCTTCCGCAACCCGGGCGGCCGCGTGACCCCGCAGGCCCTGGAGGCCCTCGTGCTGGGGGTCCACCTGCTCAACGTGGAGCGGGTCCTGGTCGTCCCCCACACCCGTTGCGCGGTCGCGAGCCACACCGAGGCCGAGCTGCGCGAGCGCGTCGCCGCCTCCGCCGGCCTCGACGCCTCCTGGCAGCCCTTCCCGGTCATCGCCGACCAGGTGGCCGCCCTGCGCGAGGACGTGCAGAAGGTGCGCTCGCACCCGCTGGTCCCCGACGCCACCCGTGTCGGCGGCTTCCTCTACGACGTGGACACCGGCCTGCTCGAGCAGCTCGCCTAGGCCGCGGGGCCGCGACGCCGGACCTCGTCGACCGACTGCATCGCCTCGCGCAGCTCGGCGAGCCAGTCGTCCTCGTGCTGCCCGACCAGGCGCACGCACCACGCGAGGGCGTCGGCGCGCGACCGGGCGACCCCGGTGTCGACGAGGGTGTCGAGCACCAGCCGCTCGGGCTGACGCAGCCGGGTCATCACCGGCGCGGCGACGTGGGTCCACAGCTCGACGTGGTCGCCGATCTGCAGGCCCCAGGAGACCTTGGCGCCGAACCGGTGCTCGGCCTCCCGCGCGATCTCCATCCGCGCCTCCCGAGTGTCCTCGCGGAAGGCCGCCGCACGGCCTGCCCGCGCCTCGGCGCGCGCGACGTCGCTGGCGTCCGCGCCCAGGTCGACGTCCGGCACGCTCAGCCGGACGGTGATCTCCTCCCGGTCCACGACCACCTCCGGCGGCGCGGCCTGCCACTCCTGCGGCACCCGGCCGGCGAACCAGCCGGAGATCCGCTCTCGCTCGTCTGCGTTCGTCATGATTACGTGACTACTCCGCAGGATGCCCGGGACAAGGCTCAGGCGTCGAGCGCCTCCATGTCGACCTCGTAGGCGCCCTGGACGATGAACTCCTTGCGCGGCGCGACCTCGGAGCCCATCAGCAGCTCGAAGATGTTGGCCGCGGCGTCGGCGTCGTCGATGGTGAGCCGGCGCAGCGTGCGGTGGCGCGGGTCCATGGTCGTCTCGGCCAGCTGGTCGGCGTCCATCTCGCCGAGGCCCTTGTAGCGCTGGACCGGGTCCTTCCAGCGCACGTTCTTCTTCTTCAGCTCCGCCAGCGTGCGCTGGAGCTCGGCGTCGGAGTAGGTGTAGACGTACTTGTCCATCCCCTTCTTGGGGTTGGAGATCTCGATGCGGTGCAGTGGAGGAACGGCGGTGTAGACCCGCTTCTCGGCGATCAGCTCGGGCATGTACTTGTAGAACAGCGTCGCCAGCAGGCAGCGGATGTGCGCGCCGTCGGAGTCCGCGTCGGCCATGAAGATGATCCGGCCGTAGCGGCGGGCCTCGAGGTCGAAGGTGCGGCCCGAGCCGGCGCCGACCACCTGGATGATCGAGGCGCACTCGGCGTTCTTGAGCATGTCGCCGACCGAGGCCTTCTGGACGTTGAGGATCTTGCCGCGGATCGGCAGCAGCGCCTGGAACTCGGAGTTGCGGGCGAGCTTGGCCGTGCCGAGCGCCGAGTCCCCCTCGACGATGAACAGCTCGGTCCGCTCGTTGTCGGTCGCCCGGCAGTCGGCGAGCTTCGAGGGCAGGGCCGAGGACTCCAGGGCGTTCTTGCGCCGCTGGGTCTCCTTGTGCTGGCGCGCCGCGACGCGGGTCTTGGCCGCGCCCGCGACCTTCTCCATGACCAGCTTGGCCTGGGCCTTCTCGGCCCGCTTGGTGGAGGTCAGGAACTTCTTCAGCTCCGCCGAGACCACCCGGCGCACCACGGTGCGGGCGGCCGGCGTGCCGAGGATCTCCTTGGTCTGACCCTCGAACTGCGGCTCGGCGAGGCGGACCGTCACCACCCCGGTCAGGCCCTCGAGCACGTCGTCCTTGATGACGTCGTCGTCGTTGACCTTGAGGACCTTGGTGGCCTTCATCACGTCGTTGAAGGTCTTGGTGACCGCGCTCTCGAAGCCGCTGACGTGGGTGCCGCCCTTGGGCGTGGCGATCACGTTCACGAAGGACCGCAGCACGGTCTCGTAGCCGGTGCCCCAGCGGACGGCCACGTCGACCTGGAGCTCGCGCTCGACCTCCTGGGGCGTCATGTGGCCCTTGTCGTCGAGCATCGGCACCGTCTCGGTGAAGGTGTCGGAGCCCTGGAGCCGGATGATGTCGGTCACCGGCTCGTCGGGGGCGAGGAAGTCCGCGAACTCCGCGATGCCGCCGTCGTGGCGGAACTTCTCCTCGCGCGGGGTCTCTCCGCGCAGGTCGCGGATGACCAGCTCGAGGCCCGGGACGATGAACGACGTCTGGCGGGCCCGTCCGATGAGCTCGTCGTAGACGAACTCGGCGTCCTTGGTGAAGATCCGGCGGTCCGGCCAGAAGCGGATCCGGGTGCCGCTGCGCCCCTTGGCCACCCGGGAGCCCTTGCGGGTGAGCCCCGACCGCGGCTCGAACGGCGCGTCCGGCCCCTCGCCGTCGAAGACGCCCGGCGCGCCGTGGCGGAACGAGAGCCCCTGCTCGGCCGGGGACCGCTGGACGTCGATGTCCATCCGCGCCGAGAGCGCGTTGACCACCGAGAGGCCGACGCCGTGCAGGCCGCCGGTGGCGACGTAGGAGCCGCCGCCGAACTTGCCGCCCGCGTGAAGCTTGGTGGCCACGACCTCGACGCCCGGGAGCCCGGTCTTGGGCTCCTTGTCGGTCGGGATGCCCCGGCCGTCGTCGTGGACCTCGGCGGAGCCGTCGGGGTGCAGCGTCACCTCGACGCACTGGGCGGCGCCGGCCAGCGCCTCGTCCACGCCGTTGTCGATGATCTCCCACAGGCAGTGCATGAGGCCGCGGGTGTCGGTCGAGCCGATGTACATCCCGGGACGCTTGCGGACCGCCTCCAGTCCCTCGAGGACGAGGAGGTGTGCTGCGTTGTACGTGTTGTCGATCGTGGGGCTCCCGCAGTCGCGCAAATCCGATGGGTGTCTCGCCGACGAATCTACCTGCGACACGCCGAGCGCCGATGCAGGCACGCCCGCCAGGGCCGGGGCTACCGTGGCAGGACTTCCCCGAGCAGCACCAGCGCAGCAGGCAAACCTCGTGTGGCACGTCACGATGTGGACACGATCGCCCCTCGGGACGACCGTTCCGCACCGGAGCGGGCCACTCGGACAGCAC
>JAEZKN010000324.1 GCA_023415395.1 Actinomycetes bacterium | reverse complement strand
CGCCCGACTGACCTCGTCCAGGAGAGCGGGATCGTCGTCGGCGAACCAGATCTCGGACTGGGCCAGGGGGGCGACCTCGCGACCACGCAGGAGCAGGTCGAGGTTCGCGACCGTGGTCTGCGGGCCCGACCCCGGCACCCGCGCCAGGTGGTCCGCCTCGGTCGCGGGCTCGAACTGACCGTCGAGCGCGGTCATCGAGAATCGCTCGGGCGTGCCGTCGGGCGGCAGGTCCCCGGCGACCAGCGCGGGGACGATCGTCGGCAGCCACGCGTGCTGGAGCGTGAGCAGCGTGGTGGCGTCACCCCGGGAGGTGATCGTGAGCTCCTCGGGCGAGCCGGACCGTGCCTGGAGCTCGCCGTCCCGGCCGTCCTCGGCCGGGGTCCACTGGTCGGCCGGCCCGATCGGCAGGACCTCCCCGCCCGGTCCGACGGTCAGGTCGCGCAGCGTCGCTCGGCCGGTGATCCCCGCGCCGGGCAGGCTCGCGACCCAGATGCCGACCAGCCGGCACCCGTCGCGACAGCTCACGGACTTCTCGAACCGCATGCTGTCCTGGCCCGCCGGGACGATGCCCAACGTGCTGCGCAGGACCTGGCCGGAGTCGAGCGCGAGGTCGACGCCGATCCGGACGTCGTCGTGCCGGCCGCTGATGGCGATCGAGTCCAGGGTCGAGCCCTCGACCTCCACGCTCAGCTCGTGGCCGGTGACCTCGATCGGTGGTTCGGACGGGAGCTCCAGCGCGTCCCAGTCGGCGGTCGGGGGGGCGCCGCCGGGGAAGAGCGCGATGTGCGAGAACTCCTCCGGCACCACGCCCACGGTCTCCCGGCTGTCGACGCCGGGCTGGACCATCCGGACCACCGGCGTGACCCGGTCACCCTCGGGGTCGACCTCCTTCAGCGCCGCTCGGACCTCGGCGACGTCGGGGTTGAGCATGGTGGCCACGCGCGGGGCACCGACCGCCTGCTCGGCCGCGTCGGCTCGGTTGCGGGCGCCGACCGACATCGCATCCGCGGAGTTGACGGCGAGCGCCGTCGCCAACGGCTCCATCGCGACCACCCGGCGGGTGGCCGGGTTGCGGGCGGCGTCGAGGATGCTGACGCCAGCCCGGACCCGGCCCGAGCGCAGCAGCCGACGACCGAGCACGGCCGACGTCGGTGCCGTCAGGTGGGCGAGCACCAGGCCGACGACCACGGCCAGCAGCCCCGGTGCGATGAGAGCGCTCGGCCCGTCGAGGCCCCCCGTCGCGAACACGATCACCACCCCGCCGGCACCGGCGATCAGGACCGCGTCCGTCGCGCCGAGGGCCCAGCGGCCGGTGCGCGGCGGGACGCGGCGCAGCAGCCGCTCCACCGGCTCACGGGCGACGCGGGTCGCGGCGAGCACCGTGACCCCGACCAGCACCCCTGCGCCCAGGGCGGCGGCGGCCAGGAAGGGCCACCGCAGCTCCACGCCGGGGTCGCCCGGGAGGACGGAGTGGGCGGCGACCTCGGCGGCCAGCACGGCGAGCGCGGCCCCGGGCACGACGGCGAGCAGGGTCAGGGGCAGCAGCTCGGCCAGCAGGAGACGGCGGGCACCGACCCGTCCACGTCCGCGCAGCCGCGCCATCGCGACCTCCGGGCGACGCTGCTCGGTGATCGCGGCCAGCACCAGCCAGAGCACGACCACCGCGAGCAACCCCAGCTGGGCGATCAGCAGCGGCACCGTGATCCGCGCTTGGTCGATCTGGTCCTGCACCTCGTCGTCGAGGCTGGGCAGGGCGGAGACCACCGAGACCGTCGGCGTCCCGGGCTCGGTCTTCGTCATGCCGAGCGCCTCGACGGCGGCGCCGATCGCGTGCAGCCGCTCGACGTCCACCTTCGACGGGTCGAGGACGAGGTCCGCCTTGCTCACCGTGACCGGGAACGGCGCCCTCGGGCCGCCGAAGGTCTCCGGGGTCGTGAGCCACGCGTCGTGCAGGAGCTTGGCGTCCATGCCCTCGGTGATGATCGTGCCCGACAGCCCGGTGATCGACTGGTCGAACCAGTAGTCCGCCGGGACCTGCTCGTAGACGCCGACGACCGTCAGCTCGCCGGGCTGGTCGGAGTCGCCCGACGTCACGAACGTGCGACCCAGGTCGAGCCCGAAGTTCTCCACGTCGGCGGTGCTCACCGCGACCTCACCCGCCGCGGCCGGACAGCGGCCCTCGACGAGGTCGAGGTGCTCGGGCGCGCACATGTCGTCGCGCCACAGCACCTCGCCGGTCGGGAAGCGCCCGTCGCCCACGTCGGTCTGCGCGCTCGTGCTCAGTCCGAGCACCGGCTCCTCGAACAGGCCGCGCAGGCCGGCGGGGACCAGCTCGACGACCCGCTCCGGCGGCGGCGGCGGGACCGTCCTGACCCCGTCGTCGCCCGTCGACTGGGCGACCTGGACCCCGCGCGTCGCGACCGACGCCTGCTCGAGCACGACCCGCGTCGCGGACTGTTGCATCGCGCGGAAGTACAGCGGTGCGACCGCCACGGACGCGACCAGCAAGGCCGCCAGTGTCATCACGGCCACCGCTTGCAGCGGCCGATAGCGCCAACGTCTCAACTCAACGAACCCCCAGCTCCAGAAGACCGGAGGAGAAGTTCGCACGCGCTCCCACCCGCTCCGGTCGAGCCGACGAGAGGAGTCCGGAACGTCACCTCGCCGAGACCGAACCGAGACCTTGGTTCACCCGTCGTTCACCGTGGGCGGCGCCGGCGACCGACTTGTCGACAAATATCGGGGCAGGACCACGCCAGGATCAGGCCAGTGGCCGGCGCCAGGCCGCGATGCCCTCGTCGAGGTGGATCTCGCCGTCGGTCTGCTCGGCCGCCTCGGGGTCGGGGGTCGCGAGCACCACCACCGCGCCGCGCTCGGCCTCGGCCCGCAGCGCCGCGACCATGCGCTCGCGGTTGGCGGCGTCGAGGTCGCTGGTCGACTCGTCGGCCAGCAGCACCCTCGCCTGGGCCGC
>JAEZKN010000257.1 GCA_023415395.1 Actinomycetes bacterium | reverse complement strand
CCCCGGCGGCGAGCCCGGCCCGGCGTCGCCGCAGTGCGCGGTGCCCGGCGGCCAGCTGGCTCTCGAGCGGGCGGTGGGCCGGGCCGGCCCCGAAGGACCGGTCGAGCTCCTCACGGATGTCGGTGATGCTCATGCCTCCACAGACGGGGTTCGCTGGTCATCGGTTGTCAGCAGGCCCGGACCGGCCGGTCGCGGGACGAACGGCCCTGCTGGCCCCCGGGTCGGAGCCACTAGGGTGGAAACGCCGCACGACGACCCCGGAGGAGCTCGCAGCCATGCCCATCGTGACCCCTGAGAAGTACGCCGAGATGCTCGACACCGCGAAGGCGAACCAGTTCGCGTTCCCGGCGATCAACGTGTCGTCCTCGCAGACGCTCAACGCGGCGCTCAAGGGCTTCGCCGACGCCGGCTCCGACGGCATCATCCAGGTCTCCACCGGCGGCGCCGAGTACCTCTCGGGCCCCTCGGTCAAGGACATGGTCGCCGGCTCGGTCGCCTTCGCGGCGTACGCCGCCGAGGTGGCGAAGAACTACCCGGTGAACATCGCCCTGCACACCGACCACTGCCCCCAGGACAAGCTCGACGGCTTCGTGCGCCCGCTGCTCGCGCTGTCGGAGGAGCGGGTCGGCCGCGGCGAGGCGCCGCTCTTCCAGTCGCACATGTGGGACGGCTCCGCGGTGCCGCTGGAGGAGAACCTGGCGATCGCCGAGGAGCTGCTCGACCGCTGCCTCCAGGCCAAGGTCATCCTCGAGATCGAGGTCGGCGTGGTCGGCGGCGAGGAGGACGGCGTCGAGAACGCCATCAACGAGAAGCTCTACTCGACCCCCGAGGACGCCATCGCCACGGCGAAGAAGCTGGGGTACGGCGACCGCGGCTACTACATGACCGCGCTGACCTTCGGCAACGTGCACGGCGTCTACAAGCCGGGCAACGTCAAGCTGCGCCCCGAGGTCCTCAAGGAGGCCCAGGAGGCGGTCGTGAGGGAGTTCGGCCTCGAGGCCGGTGCCAAGCCCTTCCACCTGGTCTTCCACGGCGGCTCCGGCTCGACGCCGGAGGAGATCGGTGCGGCCGTCGACTACGGCGTGGTGAAGATGAACGTCGACACCGACACCCAGTACGCCTTCACCCGCCCGGTCGCCGCGCACATGTTCCAGAACTACGACGGTGTGCTGAAGGTCGACGGCGAGGTCGGCAACAAGAAGCAGTACGACCCGCGCGCCTGGGGCAAGGCCGCGGAGGCCGGCATGGCCGCCCGCGTCGTGGAGGCCTGCGAGAACCTGCGCTCGGCCGGCAGGTCGATCGGCTGAGGATCACCCGCCAGGGGACTCCTCGAGACCCGGTGGGTGCGACGACGGCGGGGCGGTGACCACGTGGTCACCGCCCCGTGTCACGCTCCGGCGTCTCGAGAGGCTCGACCACCGGTCGGCTCGACGGCCGCAGCGGCGTAGCCCGCGTGCCGCGGCTTCTCGAAGAAGAGCACGGCGACCAGCCCGAGCAGGGCGGTCGCGGGGGCGATCCACAGCGCCGAGGCCATCGCGTCGTTGAACCGCTGGGCGACCTCGGCCGGGAGCGCGCCGCCGGTGCGCTCCGCGCTCGAGGCGCCGCTGAGCCCCTCGGCCGCCAGCCGCGCGTCCATCAGCACCGCGATCGCCGCCGCACCGATCACGGCGCCGACCTGGCGCGTCGCGTTGAAGACGCCGGCTCCGGCGCCCGCCAGGGCCATGGGCAGGTTGCGGGTCGTGGTGGCGCTGGTGGGCGCCCACACGCAGACGTTGCCGGCACCGACGATCGCCATCGCCGGGACCGTCCACCACAGCGACCCGTCGACGGTGACGGCCTGGACGAGCAGCGCGGTGCCGACGGCCAGGCAGACGAAGCCCGCGCTGGTGATCGCGCGCGGATGCACCCGGTCGGTGAGCCGTCCGACGGGACGGGCGAAGAGCACGTTCATCAAGGCCATCGGGACCAGCAGCAGCGCCGCGCGGGTCGGGCTGAGGTCGCGCACCACCTGGGCCCACAGCATCACCGGGATCGCCATCGCGTTGATGACGAAGCTGATCGAGGAGATCGCGACGTTGCCGACCGAGAAGTTCCGGTCGGCGAAGAGCCCGAGCGGCACCAGCGGCTCGCGCCGGTTGCGGGCCTGCCACCACACGAAGAGCCCGAGCACGACCAGGCCTCCCACGATCAGGAGCCACACGGTCGCCGACCAGTCGAGCTGCTCGCCCTCCTGGATGCCGAAGACGAGCAGGAACATCCCGGCGCCGCTCAGCGCCACGCCGAGCCAGTCGAACTGGTGGCTGTGGGTCTCCAGCACCGGGACCAGCCGCCGGGCGAGCACGAAGGCGACCACGCCGACCGGCACGTTGATGAAGAAGATCCACTCCCAGCTCAGCGCGTCGACGATGACCCCGCCGAGGATCGGGCCGACCAGGGTCGCGACGCCGGCGGTCGCGCCCCACAGCGCCATCGCCGCACCGCGCCGGTGCGGTGGGAAGACCCGGGTGATGATCGCCATGGTCTGCGGGGTCATCAGCGAGGCGCCGACGCCCTGCGCGACCCGCGCCATCACCAGGCCGTCGACGGTGGAGGTCAGGCCGCACCACAGCGAGGCGAGGGTGAAGACGGTGAGGCCGACGAGGTAGAGCCGGCGGGGGCCGAACCTATCGCCGAGGCGACCGGTGATGAGCAGCGGCACCGCGTAGGCCAGCAGGTAGGCGCTGGTCACCCACACCACGGAGTTCACGTCGGCCTGCAGGTCGACGATGATCGCGGGCGTCGCGACGGAGACGATCGTGGTGTCGACCAGGATCATGAAGAAACCGATGCACAGCGCCAGGAGCGCCGGCCACGGCTCCTTGTCGGCGGCCGGCGCGGCGGCGGGGGTGGAGGTGGGCTGGGTCACGAAGACCACTCAACACCCGACCATGGACAATTGTTTCCCATGAGCAACCTCGGACAGGACCTGATGGCGGGACCGCCGCCGACGCACCTCCCGGAGGACCCGGCCGCGGCCGACCTGGTGCCGGGCGCGGACGCGATGGACGTCGTACGCCGCCACCCCGAGTCGCCGCTCGCCTGGGCGACCCTCGCCACGCTGGCGGCCGAGGCCGAGGACGACCCGGTGACGATCTACGCCTACGCGCGGGTCGGCTACCACCGCAGCCTCGACCTCCTGCGCCGCAACGGCTGGAAGGGCCACGGCCCGGTCCCGTGGGAGCACGAGCCCAACCGCGGCTTCCTCACCTGCCTGGCGCTGCTCGCCCTCGCGGCGCGCGCGATCGGCGAGGGGGCCGAGTGGCAGCGCTGCTCGGAGTTCCTGCGCGACTCCAGCCCGACGGCCTACGCGGAGCTGCTCACCGAGGAGTGAGCAGCGTCCGCACCGTGTCGGCGCCGAGCGCGAGGAAGAGCGTGGGCAGCCGCGGCCCGCGGTCGGCGTCGACGAGCAGGTTGTAGAGCAGCCGGAAGAAGTCCTTCTGGTCCTGCTTGACCTCGTCGGTCGGCGGGTCCTCGAGACCGAGGCCGCGCGCCAGCTTGGGCACGCCGTAGACGAGCGTCGTCGTCGCGTCGAGCTCGAGCTCGTCGGGCAACCGGTCGAGCAGCTGGCGCAGCCAGATCTCCTCGTCCTCGCTCAGGGCAGACAGGCGCGCGGTGTCGGGCTCGGAGCGCACCGCGGTGCGGTCCTCGGCGGGCACGAACTCCGCCATCCAGGTCATCGCCTTGCCCAGGCGCGGCTGCAGCTCCTCGGCCGAGGCGCCGACGATCCGGGTGATCTGCGCGGCGTCGCCGTTGGTCACGTCGGCGACCGAGGAGAGCAGGCGGAACGGCGCGACGACGGCGGGCGTCGGCAGGGTGCCGGCCGCGGCGGTCGCGGACGCGCGCTCGAAGGCGAGCACCTGCGCGTCCCGCTTCTCGCCGGCGGCCGCCTTGCGGCCCAGGGAGTCCCACTCGTCGTACAGGCGCACGACCTCGGCTCCGAAGTCGATGTTGAAGGCCTGCTTGGGCTGCCGGCGCACGTAGAGCCAGCGCAGGATCGGCGCCTCGAGGATCTTCAGGGCGTCCGCCGCGGTGGGCACGCCGCCCGCCGAGGAGGACATCTTCTGCACGCCGGCGAAGCCGACGAACGCGTAGGCGACATAGGACGGCGCCCGGAAGCCGAAGACCCGCTTCACCAGCTCCTTGCCGACGGTGTACGACGAGCCGGGGGTCGAGTGGTCGAGGCCTCCGGGCTCGAAGTCGACGCCCTCGTAGGCCCAGCGCATCGGCCAGTCGACCTTCCACACCAGCTTGCCCTCGTGCTGGGTCGCGACGTTGGTGACGCCGGAGAAGCCGCACGAGGAGCACGTGTAGGACAGGTCGGTCGTCGCGTCGTCCCACGCGGTGACCTCGACGGTGTCCCGGCCGCACTCGCGGCAGTAGGGCTTGTAGGGGAACCGCGCCAGGTCGCCGGTGCCGGACTGCTCGTCGTCCTCGTCGGCGACGGACTCCTCGAGCGCGGCGGCCTCCTGCTCGCTCTCCGGGGCGGGCTCGGCCTTCTTGGTGCGGTGCTTGGCCAGCACCTCCTCGATCACGTCGCGGTGGCGGATCGCGTGGAGGACCTGCTCGGTGTAGGCGCCGGAGCGGTACTGCTCGGTCTGGGAGATCTCCTCCATCTCCACGCCCATCTCGGCGAGCGCGGCGCGCAGCGGCGCCTTGAAGTGCTCGGCCCAGTTCTCGTGGCACTCCCACGGGTCCGGCACCGCGGTGAGCGGGCGGCCGATGTGGTCGGCCCACGACGGGTCGACCCCCGCCGGGACCTTGCGGAAGCGATCGAAGTCGTCCCAGCTGTGCAGGTGGCGCACGGGTACGCCGCGCCGCCGGATCTCCTCGGCCACGAAGTGCGGCGTGATGAACTCACGCAGGTTGCCCAGGTGGATCGGCCCCGACGGGCTGGCCCCCGAGGCACAGGTGATCACGTGGTCGCCGAGGTCCTCGCCGTACTGCTGCCGGGCGTGCCGGAGGGTGTCGTCGGCTGCGCGGGTGACCCAGTCGGTCGGCTCGCCCTGGGTCTGGGCACCTCGTGCCATGGGGTGGCTCCTGCGTCTCGGTGATGATCTCCGACGGGCAACGCTACCGGGGCGCGAAGAGGGCGCCGGGACCGCCGCCCAGTGGCAGACCCGACGCCCTCGCCTGTGTCCCCCACGCACGACCAATCCCCCGATGCGGGTCGTGGCGAGGCAGGCGCCAGCGCATCGTGCCACTGACCGTTCCCTGCCAACGGGCAGAAAGAGACGCTGGCATGAAGATGTCATTCGGCGTAGCGTCCGGCCATGGCCCGACCGGTCCCGACGTCCGTGCTCACCGCGCTGGGCTTCTCCCCGGCCGTCGACCGGGCCTACCAGCGCCTCCGGCCGGTCTCGGGGCGGGAGCTCACCCGGGTCGCCGCCGCGATGGTGCGCACGCCCGAGGAGCTGCTCGCGGAGATCGAGCCGCTCGTCCGCACCGGCATCGCGCGGCTCGAGGGCGACCTGCTCGTGGTCGAGCCGCCGCACGAGGCGGTCCGGATCATGGTCGCCGCCCAGACCGCGGACGCCCAGCGCATGCAGCGCTGGCTGGAGGGCCTGACCGACGCGGTGGGTCTGCTGCGCGCGGAGGGCGCTCCGGCGGCCGCCGCCGGCGCGGGGAGCGCGCTGCCGGTCGAGGGCGAGATCGTCACGCTCGACGACCGCACCGACATCTACACCGTGATCCGCGACCTGGTGCTCGGCACCCGCGGCGACCTGCTCTGGCTGCGCCCCGACCAGTGGCGCGGCCCGCGCGAGGAGCGGATGGCCGGCCTCGTCGCGGAGGCGCTGCGCGCGGGTGAGCGGACGTCGCGGGCGAGCTATCCCCAGCACGCCACCCGCGAGGCGCCCGGCGTCCTCGCGGCCCGCGCCGACGTCGGTGAGCAGGTCCGCGTGCTCCCGGAGGTGGCGACGCGGCTGCTCGTGATCGGCGACTCGCACGTGGTGCTCCCCGAGCCGCTCGGGTACGCCGACATGCCGTTCGCCGTGATCCGGCAGCGCGGCGTCGTGGAGGCGATGACGCACTGGTTCGAGCTGCTCTGGGAGCAGGCCGCCGCGCCGGCGGTGGCCGTGCGCGGTGCCGGCC
>JAEZKN010000242.1 GCA_023415395.1 Actinomycetes bacterium | reverse complement strand
GCCGGACTCGCCGCAGCCGCCCGTCCGGGAGCAGCGGGCGTCCGCACCGGCGCCGCAGCCTGCGGCGGCACCTGCGACCGAGCCCGCCTTCCCGCCCGGCTACGAGGACGTCCCGTTCGAGGCCGTCCCGACGAGCCGGATCCGCCAGGTCACCGCCGAGCACATGGTCCGCTCGCGGCGTACCGCCGCGCACATGACCACGGAGGTCGACGTCGACCTCGGACGGCTCACCGACGTGCGGGCGGCGCTCAACACCCAGCGCCAGGCGGCGGGGCAGGCCAAGCTGTCGTTCCTGCCCTTCATCGCGCGCGCCACCTGCGCCGCGCTGCTCGCCCATCCCGACCTCAACGCGACCTTCGAGACCGAGCGGCTGCTGCGGTGGGGCGAGGTCAACCTCGGCATCGCGGTCGACACCCCGCGCGGCCTGATGGTGCCGGTGGTCCGGGGCGCGGAGAGGCTCACCGTCGAACCGCTCGCGCAGGCGATCGTCGACGTGGCCGCCCGGGTCCGCGAGGGCAAGGCCGGACCGGACGACTTCCGGGCCGGCACCTTCACGATCAGCAACCCCGGCTCGGTCGGGGCCGTGTCGGCCCCGGCGATCATCAACCAGCCCCAGGTCGGGATCCTCGGCATGCCCACGATCGTCCGGCGGCCGTGGGTCGTCCGGCTGGCCGACGGCCAGGAGACGATCGCGATCCGGCCGATCATCCGCCTCGCGCTGACCTTCGACCACCGCGCCGTCGACGGCGCCGACGCGACGCGCTGCCTGGTCGACGTGCGCCGTCGGCTGGAGGACTGGTCGGTCGATGACTACCGCTGACGGGCGGGTCGGCGTCACCCTCCCGCTCGACGACGTCCCGCTCGCGGCGCACCGGCCCCTGCTGCGCACCCTCGTGGAGGCGGGCTGCCGCGAGATCTGGACCGGCGAGGTCAACGCGCTCGACGGCTTCGGCCCGCTGGCGCTCTTCCGCGGGTGGGAGGACTCGATCACGGTCAGCTGCGCCGCCGCGAGCGTCTTCACCCGGGGGCCGGGGGTGCTGGCGATGACGGCGGCGACCCTCGCGGAGGCGGCGCCGGGCGCCTGCCGCTTCGGCATCGGCGCCGGGTCCCCGGTGCTCGCGGAGACCTGGAACGGCGTCGCGTTCGACCGTCCCTTCCAGCGCACGGTGGACACGTTCCGCTTCGTGCGTCGGGCCCTGGCGGGGGAGAAGGTCGGAGACGGCTTCCGGCTGGCCCGTCCGGTCGCCGAGCAGCCCCGGCTGATGCTCGGCGTCGCCGGGCCCCGCATGCAGGACTTCGCGGCCGCCGAGGCCGACACCATGGCCCTCAACTTCCTCTCGCCCGGTGACGTCGCCCGCATCCGCGACCGCGTCGCCGGGGTCGCGCGGCAGGTGCCCACGCCGCTGGAGACCGCCGTCCGCGTCTTCCTGCTCCCGCGAGGCGGCCCCGAGGCGGAGCAGGCGGCCCGGCGCTTCCTGGCGGGCTACCTCACGGTCCCGACCTACGCCGCCTTCCAGCGCTGGCTGGGGCGCGAGGACGCCCTCGCCGCGATGAACGAGGCCTGGCAAGCGGGGGACCGGCGCGCGGCGATGGCGGCGATCCCCGACGAGGTGCTGCACGACCTCGTCGTCTTCGGCTCGCCCGCGCAGTGCGCGGACGCGGTGCGCCGCTACCTCGACCGGGGCGCGGACGTGGTCACGCTCGCGCTGGTGCCCGACCCCGAGGCCGCGGCGCCCGAGGTCCGGGTGGACTTCCTGGCCGAGCTGCTCCGGGCCGCCTGAGCGGCGCTGAGCGGCGCTGAGCGGCGCTGAGCGGGCTCAGTCCTCCGGCGTCGCGCGCTCGTAGGGCACGCTCGCGAGCTGGTCGGTGCCGAGGCCGTAGACCAGGTAGTTCCAGAACTGGTAGGCGATCTCGCGCGAGCGCAGCGACCCGCCGGGGCGGTACCACTGGTAGGCCCAGTTGCACATGCCGAAGGTCGCCAGGGTGGCCAGGTGGCGGTCGGTGTCCCGGAAGACCCCGAGCTCGATGCCCTCGCCGATCAGGCCCTCGACGATCTGCTCGTACCGGTCGCGCTTGACCCGGATGGGCCCGCGCGCCTCGGTCGGGAGCTCGCGGTGGTGCTCGAAGAAGACTCGCACGTGGCCGCGGTGGGTCTCCATCAGCTCGAGGATGTCGGCCATCGCCTCCAGCAGCAGCTGCTCGGGCCGCAGGCCGGTCCCGGCCCGGGCCTCGTGGCGGCTGATGAGCAGGTCGATGAACTCCTCGTGGATGGCGTGGAGGATGTCGTCCTTGCTGGGGAAGTAGTGGTAGAGCGTCGGCTTGGCCACGCCGACCTCGCGCGCGATGTCGTCCATGGTCGTGCTCGAGTAGCCGCCCTGGTCGAACAGGCTGGCAGCCAGGCTGATGATCTGCTGCCGCCGTTCGGCGGGGGACATGCGGCGGCGTGCCGCTCGCTCGGCTGTCTTCACCCGGGACTCCTTCGTGTCAGTGGCGCAGCGTAGCGCGATGGCGCTGGTTGGTCACTGGGTAACAACCGACCAATCGGTCGGTTCGTTGGCATGGAAAACGTACCTCATGTGAGTGGGAATCGCCCCTGTCGAGCTGGCGCACGCCGGCGAGGTCCGGGCCCCCGGCGCCTGATCGCGGACATTTTCCGGAGATTCTGTGAAAGGAGTCACGTGAATCGCTTGACAGTGTGACCGCGGTTACGTGTAGCGTCCCGTCCACCAACCGACCGACGAGTCGGGTGGAAACAGGAGGCCATCGATGTTCAGCCGACCCGACGTGTCGCTCGCGGTCCGCACCGTGGCGGACCACGGTGCCGTGCTGGTCGACCGCGCCTGCGGTGCGTGCACCCCGTGCGCCGCCGGAGCCTCCCTCTGGTGCGCGTCGCCGCTCGCCGAGGGCCGGGTCCTGGCGCCGGAGGTGCCGAGCGACCGGGTCACCGGCCTGGCCGAGGCGCTGCTGACCGTCGCCGCCCTCGACGCAGCAGACCCCGCCCCGGCCGCCGTGCTCGTGCTCGGTGACCCGC
>JAEZKN010000193.1 GCA_023415395.1 Actinomycetes bacterium | reverse complement strand
GGCTGGACGCGCTGGAGATCCGGCGCGTGGTCGAGCCGGGTGCGGCGTACCTCGCCGCGCAGACCAGGCCCACCGGCGTACGCCGCGAGCAGCTCGAGCAGGCCCTCGCCGAGGTCGAGGCGGCGAGCAAGCCGGCGGCGCATCGGCAGGCCGACTCGCGCTTCCACCTCACGGTCGCGTCGCTGGCGGACTCGCCGCGCGTGATCGAGGCAGTGACGTCCGTGCAGGCGACCCTGCACGAGATGCTGTTGGCGATCCCGGTGCTCGGCACCAACATCGCCCACTCCGACCGGCAGCACGCCGCGCTGGTCAAGGCGATCCTCGCCGGCAACGCCGCGAAGGCCCGCCAGGTCATGGAGGAACACTGCGACGACACGGCCGCGCTCCTGCGCGGCCTGGTGGGATAGGAGACCGGTGACCGTGCTGCGCAACGACCGCCACCTGACGATGGAGCAGCTGCTCGACCGGATCGGCACCGGCGCGGTCGACACCGTCGTCGTCGCCTTCACCGACATGCAGGGCCGGCTGCAGGGCAAGCGACTGCACGGGCGCTACTTCGCCGACGTCGTGGTCCCCCACGGCACCGAGGGGTGCAACTACCTGCTCGCCGTCGACGTCGAGATGAACACCGTGGACGGCTACGCGATCTCGTCCTGGGAGACCGGCTACGGCGACATGGAGTTCGTGCTCGACGACCGCACCATCCGGATGCTCCCCCACCACCCGGCGACCGCGATGGTCCAGTGCGACCTGGTCTGGCCTCCCGACGAGTCAGGGGCGCACGCCCCGGTCGTCCAGTCGCCCCGCGCGATCCTGCAGCGGCAGCTCGACCGGTGTGCCGCCCACGGCTGGGACGCGCTGGCGGGCACCGAGCTCGAGTTCATCGCCTTCGAGACCTCCTACGAGGAGGCGCACGACCGGCACTACCGCGACCTCGTCCCGGTCAACCAGTACAACGTCGACTACTCCATCCTCGGCACCTCGCGCATCGAGCCGCTGCTGCGCTCGATCCGCAACACCATGTACGCCGCGGGGCTCGACGTCGAGGGTGCCAAGGGCGAGTGCAACCTCGGCCAGCACGAGATCGGCTTCCTCTACGCCGACGCCCTGACGACCGCCGACAACCACGTCGTCTACAAGACCGTCGCCAAGGAGCTGGCGGCCCAGCAGGGCAGGTCGATCACCTTCATGGCGAAGTACAACGAGCGCGAGGGCAGCTCCTGCCACATCCACCTCTCGCTGCGGGGGCAGGACGGGGAGCTGGTGTTCTGGAAGGACGGCGGCCGCACGCCGCTCTACGACAAGTTCGTCGCCGGCGTGCTCGCGACGGCCGCCGACTTCACGCTGCTCTATGCGCCGAACATCAACTCCTACAAGCGTTTCGCCGACGGGTCCTTCGCCCCGACGACGATCGCCTGGGGCCTGGACAACCGGACCTGCGCGGTCCGCCTGGTCGGCCAGGGTGCCGGTGCGCGCATGGAGAACCGGATCCCGGGGGCGGACGTGAACCCCTACCTCGCCCTGGCCGCGATGCTGGCCGGCGGCCTGCACGGCATCGAGAACGAGCTCGAGCTGGAGCCCGAGCTGACCGGCAACGCCTACCACTCCGGGAAGCCGCAGGTCCCCCACACCATGCGGGCGGCCCGCGAGGCCTTCGTCTCCTCGAAGGTCGCGCTCGCGGCCCTGGGCGAGGAGGTCGTGGAGCACTACGCCAACATGGCCGACGTCGAGCTGGCGGCGTACGACGCGGCCGTCACCGACTGGGAGCTGCACCGAGGGTTCGAGAGGCTGTAAGTGACCGACGTACACACCGTGATCAACCCGGCGACCGCGGCGCCGGTGACCGACGTGCACCTGGCCTCCGTGGCCGAGGCCGACGCCGCGATCGAGGCGGCGCACACCGCGTTCCCGGCGTGGCGGGCGCTGCCTCCTGGGGAGCGCGCCGCCCTCCTGCGACGATTCGCCACGGTCGTCGACGAGCACGTCGACGAGCTCGCCGAGCTCGAGGTGCGCAACGCCGGCCACACCTGGGGCAACGCGCGGTGGGAGGCCGGCAACGTCCGTGACTGCCTCAACTACTACGCCGGCGCGCCGGAGCGGCTCTTCGGCCGGCAGATCCCGGTGCCCGGGGGCGTCGACGTCACCTTCCACGAGCCGCTCGGCGTGGTCGGGGTCATCGTGCCGTGGAACTTCCCGATGCCCATCGCGGGCTGGGGCTTCGCGCCGGCGCTCGCCGCGGGCAACACCGTCGTCCTCAAGCCCGCCGAGCTCACGCCCCTCACCGCGATCCGTCTCGGGGAGCTCGCCCTCGAGGCCGGCCTGCCCGAGCACGTCCTGACGGTCGTCCCCGGCAAGGGATCGGTGGTCGGCGAGCGGTTCGTGACCCACGAGCTGGTCCGCAAGGTGTGCTTCACCGGGTCCACCGAGGTCGGCAAGCAGATCATGCGGGGCTGCGCCGACCAGGTGAAGCGGGTGACCCTCGAGCTCGGCGGCAAGAGCGCCAACATCGTCTTCGCCGACGCCGACATCGCGGCGGCGGCCGCCAGCGCGCCGTACGCCGTCTTCGACAACGCCGGCCAGGACTGCTGCGCGCGGTCCCGCATCCTCGTGGAGCGCTCGGCCTACGACGAGTTCCTGGCGGAGCTGGAGCCCGCGGTGACCGCGCTGCGGGTGCTCGACCCGAGCGACGAGTCCTCGGAGATGGGCCCGCTGATCTCCGCACAGCAGCAGCGGAGGGTCACCGGCTACCTCGACGAGGTGGACGTCGCCTTCGCGGGCACGACGCCGGGCGGGGACGGCTTCTGGGTGCCCCCGTCGGTCGTGACCGTCGACGACCCGGCCGCGCGGATCTGGCGCGAGGAGGTCTTCGGCCCGGTCGTGGCCGTCATGCCCTTCGACGACGAGGCCGACGCGGTCGCCAAGGCCAACGACACCGAGTACGGCCTTTCCGGCTCGATCTTCACCAGCGACCTCGGCCGCGGTCTGCGCGTGGCCCGCGGGGTGGAGGCCGGCAACCTCAGCGTCAACTCGCACTCCTCGGTGCGCTACTGGACGCCGTTCGGCGGCTACAAGCAGTCCGGCCTCGGCCGCGAGCTCGGCCCCGACGCGCCCATGGCCTTCACCGAGGAGAAGAACGTCTTCATCGCCCACTGAGCCCAGGAGCAGAGACATGGCAGGCAGGATCCAGGACCGCGTCGCGGTCGTCACCGGCGGTTGCTCGGGCATCGGGCTCGCGACCGTCCAGCGCTTCGTCGAGGAGGGCGCCAAGGTCGTCATCGGCGACATCGACGACGAGCGCGGGCACCAGCTGGTCGGGCAGCTCGGGGGCGAGTCGGTCGCGACCTACGTGCACGTCGACGTCACCTCCCCGGAGGAGGTGGACGCGTTGTTCAGGACCGCGAAGGACACCTACGGCTCGGTGGACATCGCCTTCAACAACGCCGGCATCAGCCCGCCGGAGGACGACTCGATCCTCGACACCGACCTCGAGGCCTGGCGCAAGGTGCAGGAGGTCAACCTGACCAGCGTCTACCTGTGCTGCAAGGCCGCCCTGCCCTACATGCTGGAGCAGGGCAAGGGCTCGATCATCAACACCGCCTCGTTCGTCGCGGTCATGGGGGCGGCGACCTCGCAGATCTCCTACTCCGCCTCCAAGGGCGGCGTGCTCTCGATGACCCGCGAGCTGGGCGTCCAGTTCGCTCGCCAGGGCGTGCGCGTCAACGCCCTGTGCCCCGGGCCGGTGAACACCCCGCTGCTGCAGGAGCTCTTCGCCAAGGACGCGGAGCGGGCGGCCCGCCGGCTCGTGCACGTCCCGATGGGGCGCTTCGGTGAGCCCGAGGAGATGGCGGCGGCCGTGCTCTTCCTGGCCTCCGACGACTCCTCGTTCATGACCGCCAACACCTTCCTGGTCGACGGCGGCATCTCCGGGGCCTACGTCACCCCGCTCTGATGGTCGCTCCGCTCATCGGTCTCACCACCTACCGCGAGGACGCGGCCTGGGGGGTCTGGCACCAGCGCGCCGACCTGCTCCCGACGCAGTACGCCGCGGCGGTCGAGGCGACGGGCGGCGTACCCGTCCTGCTGCCGCCGGTGGGGCAGCAAGGCGCGGCGGACGCGGTCGTGGCGCGCCTGGACGGGTTGGTGATCAGTGGGGGCGCCGACGTCGAGCCCGAGCGGTACGGCGAGCAGCCGCACCCGCGCACGGCCGGCTGGCGCGCGGACCGGGACGCCTGGGAGAGCGCCCTGCTCGACGCCGCCGACGCCACGGACCTCCCGGTGCTCGGCGTGTGCCGGGGCATGCAGGTGATGGCCGTGCGGGCCGGCGGGAGCCTCGAGCAGCACGTGCCCGACGTGGTGGGCCACGAGCAGCACTCCCCCGGCGGCGACGAGTTCGGGACGGTGGCGGTCACGACGACCCCCGGCACCCGGCTGTCGGCGCTCGTCGGTGCGGAGCTCTCGGTCAACTGCCACCACCACCAGTCGGTGCGGAGCCATCCCGGCTTCGACGCCGTCGCCCGGGCGGCCGACGGCACGCTGGAGGCGATGGAGGCGCCCGGGGACCGCTTCTGCGTGGGGGTGCAGTGGCACCCCGAGACGGCCGCGGACGTCGGGCTGCTCGCCGGACTGGTCCGTGCGGCCGCGGCGTACGCTTCCTCACGATGACGAGCCGGACCCTGGTCAGTGCGCACCGCTGCCTCACGCGGGAGTCCATCGAGGCGGCGATCGCGCTCGGCGCCGACTTCGTCGAGTTCGACGTCCAGCGCTGCGCGGACGGGTCGCTGGTCCTGCTCCACGACCCCGTCGACGTCGCGCCGCCCGGGACGCTCGGCTACGCCGAGGCGCTCGACCTGCTCGCCGGCCGCACCCGGCTGCACTTGGACCTCAAGATCGAGGGCGGCGAGGTGGCGGTGGTGGACCAGGCCGTCCGGCGCCTGGGTGCCGACCAGCTGCTCGTCACCACGCTCGACGACGGCGGCGTGCGCGCGGTCCGGGACTGGGCCGACGCCACGGGCCACGACCTGCTGGTCGGGCTCTCCCTGGGCCGCGGCGTGCGCGACATCCCCGTCCTGCACGGCCTGCGGATCCGGCTGACCGAGCTCTTCCCCGGCCGCCGGTACCGCGACGCGGGCGCCAACCTCGCCGTCGCACACCACTGGCTCGCCCGCCTGCGGGTGCGTCGCTTCGCCCGGCGCCACCGGCTCCCGCTGCTCGTCTGGACCGTCGACACGCCCCGGTCGCTCGCCTACTGGATGCGCCCGCGGCGCGCCTGGCTGGTGACGACCAACGAACCCGCCCTCGCACTGGCCCTGCGGGCTGGCAGACTCGGCCCGTGACCAGCGGCGCCTTCGACCGGCTCGTTCCCGACGTCCTCGGCGAGCCCTACCTGGCCGAGACCATCAACCTCCCGCCCGACGAGGAGGGACCGGTCGTCGCGACCCTCGTCGTACGCCGCGCCGCTGAGGCCACGACGAAGGCCGTCCTGCACGTCCATGGCTTCTGCGACTACTTCTTCCAGACCGAGTACGCCGAGTGGTGGAACGAGCGCGGCTACGACTTCTACGCCGTCGACCTGCGCAAGTACGGCCGGTCGCTGCGGCCGCACCAGACCCCGAACTACGTCACCGACCTGCGCCAGCACTTCCCCGAACTCGACGCGGCGCTGCACCGGGTCGTGGAGCGCGACGGCCACGACCGCGTCGTGGTCAGCGCGCACTCGACCGGCGGCCTGATCACCTCGCTGTGGGCCAACGAGCGCAAGCCGGCGCTCGCGGGCCTGGTGCTGAACTCGCCCTGGCTGGACATGCAGGGCGGCGCCGCCGTCCGCGGGATCGGCACGCGGGCGATCAAGCGGATCGGCGCCCGGCAGCCGACGCGGGTCATCCCCCGGACCGTCGGCGGTCACTACGGCCGCAGCCTCCACGTCGAGCACGACGGCGAGTGGATGTTCAACACCGACTGGAAGCCGCTCGACTCCTTCCCGGTCACCTTCGGCTGGCTGCGGGCGATCCGGCTCGGCCACGACGAGCTGCACTCCGGCCTGGAGGTCGGCTGCCCGGCGCTCGTGCTGTCCTCGGCCGGCACCCGCTGGCCCAAGGAGATGGGCGAGGACGCCCACGGCTACGACATCGTCCTCGAGGTCCCCCAGATCCGGCAGTGGGCCACCGCCCTGGGCAGCCGGGTCACCTACATCGCGATCCAGGGCGCCCGCCACGACGTCGTCCTGTCGCGCCCCGAACCCCGCGCGACCGCCTACGCCGAGCTCGGCCGCTGGCTCGCGGCGTACGTCGACGGCTGAGCCGGACCTCCTGCGCCGGTCCGCGGGCGGGTCCTCGGGCCGGTCCTTCGCGCCGGTCCGCAGGGTCGCGGTTTGGTCACCAACCGCAGGTGGGAGCGCGTCCACCGTGCGGTTGGTGACCAAACCGCGCCCTCGCGGGCTCAGAACGGCGGGCCGTCGAACCGCTCCCGGGTGACGAACTCCGCGACCTCGTTGCGGCGCAGCCTGGTGAGCTGGCGGACCGGCTTGCCGAGGGGCACGACCGCCGCGACGGCGTGGTGGTCGGGGATGCCGAGCAGCTCGCGGACCGCGGGCTCCTGGGCGACCGCCATCGTGGTGATCGTGCCCCCGAAGCCCTCGTTGCGCGCGGCCAGCAGGATGTTCCAGACCAGGGGGTAGACCGAGGCGCCGCTGATCAGCCCGATCCGGTCGAGGTCTTGGTCCGTCGCGGCCACGAGCCGCAGGTCGACGCACACCACCAGCACCGCACCGGCGGTCAGCACGGGCTTGGTGAAGGACTCGGGCACGGGCGTGGCAGCGATCTCCTCGGGCGTCGGCGCCGGCGGCTCGAGCGGGTTCCAGGGGCTCTGGCCCGCCTTGGCCTGGGCGACGTAGCGGCGCACGGCGGGGCCGTTGAGCTCCGCCAGCGCCTCCCGGGTGGCGCGGTCGCGGACGACGACGACGTGGCTGCCCTGCCGGTTGCCGCCGCTGGGCGCGAACCGGGCGTGCTCGAGGATCCGGTGCAGCGTCTCGTCGGGCAGCGGGTCGTCGGTGAACTCCCGCACGGCGGGGGTGGTCCGCATGACGTCGTAGAGCTCCATGCCGCCGAGCCTGCCATGTCGGCCCACGTCCACCCCCACCGCCCGATAGCGTGCCCGCATGAATCCTCTGACCGGACTGTCCCTGGGCCGGATCGCCGTCGGCGCCCTGGCGGTCGCGAAGCCCGTCATGGCGGCCAAGACCTTCCAGCTCGACGCGACGTCCAACCCGCAGGTCCCCTACGTCCTGCGGCTCTTCGGCGCCCGCGAGATCGCCCTCGGACTGGTCACGCTCCTCGCCGGTGGCAGGACCCGCGGCGGCGTGATCGCCGTCGGAGTGGCCGTGGACGGCGCCGACGCGGCGACGGCCTACCTCGCGATGCGCGACGGCACGGTCTCGAGGAAGACCGCCTACACCCTCCTCGTCCCCGCGGTCGGGGCGGTCGGGTCGGGGCTGATGGCGCTGGCGCGGCGTACGCGCTAGCCGACCAGGAACACCGACAGCGCGACCACGCCGACCGCCACGATCACGACGCGGAGCACCGTGCTCGGCAGCCGTCGGCCGACGGTCGCGCCCAGCTGGCCGCCGATCACCGCGCCCACGCCGATCACCAGCACGATCCACCAGTCGACGTCGGCGACGAACGCGAAGATCAGGCCGGCGACCGCGTTGACGAGGGCGGCGAGCACGTTCTTGACCGCGTTGAGCCGCTGCAGGGACTCGTCGACACCGATGCCGAGCACCGCCATCAGCAGGACGCCCTGGGCGGCCCCGAAGTAGCCGCCGTAGATGCCCGTGCCGAAGACGCTGGGCCAGACCCACCAGGTGCCGTGGTAGGGCAGTCCCCCGCCCGCGTCGTGCCGGCGGACCACCCCGGCCGCGATCCGGGGCTGGAGCACCACGAGCACCAGCCCGAGGACGATGAGCACCGGCACGATCGCCGAGAACGCACCGTCGGGCAGCACGAGCAGCAGTACGGCGCCCGCCGTACCGCCCAGCAGCGACGCGACGCCGAGCCGCAGCACGCGCGCCCGCTGGCCGGCGAGCTCGCGGCGGTAGCCGATCGCGCCGGAGATCGACCCGGGGACCAGGCCGATGGTGTTGGAGACGTTCGCCGTCACCGGCGGGACGCCGAACGCGAGGAGGGTCGGGAACGTGATCAGCGTCCCCGACCCCACCACGGTGTTGATGGTGCCGGCCGCGACCCCGGCCAGCAGGATCGCGACGACCTCGAGCACGGTCACTGGGCGGGCGGCACCTCACCCGGATCGATCGCCGGATCGGTCTCGGTCGGCTGGCCGCTCCTGCCCGGGTTGGCGGCGCTGGCCGCCTCGGCGATCGCGGCCTCGACCGCGGCGCTGGTCGCCCGGAGCTCGGAATCGGACTTCGGCTCGATCGGCTGGGACGGCCCCATGTCGACCCGCTTGACCGGGCCCTCCACCTGCTGCGGGATGCCTTGGAGGTTGTTCATCGTCGACCCGAGGCCCTCCAGCGCCTTGCCGATCTCGCTGGGGACGATCCACACCTTGTTGGCGTCGCCCTCGGCGATCTTCGGCATCATCTGGAGGTACTGGTAGGCCAGCAGGGACTGGTCGGGCTGCCCGTCGTGGATGGCCTGGAAGACGGTCTGGATGGCCTGGCCCTCACCCTGGGCCCGCAGGATCGCGGCCTCCCGGTCGGCCTGGGCCCGCAGGATCTGCGACTCGCGGTCGCCCTCGGCGTTCAGGATCGAGGACTGCTTGTTGCCCTCCGCGGTGAGGATCGCGGACTGTCGCTGGCCCTCGGCGGTGAGGATCAGCGCACGCTTGTCGCGGTCCGCGCGCATCTGCTTCTCCATCGCGTCCTTGATCGACGGCGGCGGGTCGATGCCCTTGATCTCGACGCGGTTGACCCGGATGCCCCACTTGCCGGTGGCCTCGTCGAGGACGCCGCGCAGGCCGTTGTTGATCTCCTCGCGGCTGGTCAGCGTCTGCTCGAGGTCCATGCCGCCGACGATGTTGCGCAGCGTGGTCATCGTCAGCTGCTCGACGGCCTGGATGTAGTTGGCGATCTCGTAGGTCGCCGCGATCGGGTCGGTGACCTGGAAGTAGATGACGGTGTCGATGCTCACCACGAGGTTGTCCTCGGTGATCACCGGCTGGGGCGGGAAGCTCACGACCTGCTCGCGCAGGTCGATGAGGTAGCGCACCTTGTCGACGAAGGGCACGACCAGGTTGAGGCCGGCCGGCAGCGTCTTGAGGTACTTGCCGAACCGCTCCACGACGCCGGCGCGGGCCTGCGGGATGATCCGGACGGTCTTGGCAAGCACCACGATCACGAAGATCAGCAGCAGTGCGAGCAGGATCAGGAACGCCAGCTCCACGGGACTCCTCCTAGGTTCCTACGGTCGGACCGGTCACTCGCCGAGCTCGGCGACCGGGTGGACGTACGCCGTGGCGCCGCGGATCTCGAAGACCTCCACGGTCGCCCCGGGCTCGATCGTCAGGTGCTCGTCGTACGGCGCGGCGGTCCAGGTCTCGCCCGCCAGCTTGATCTGCCCCACGTCGAGGCCGGTGATGCGCGAGGTGACCACCGCGCGCTGCCCGACCAGCTTGGAGTGACCGAGCGTGAGCTCGGGTCCGCGGTGCAGCTTGGCCACCAGGCCGGGCCGCACCAGCGCCAGCATCGCGATCGCGGTGATCCCGGCGACGAGCAGGGAGAGCACCAGCGCCCCGCCGAGCAGGGCGGTCACGCCGCCGGCGACGGCACCGGCCGCCAGCATGATCAGGACCAGGTCGAGGCTCACCAGCTCCGCGACGCCGAGGAGCGCGGCCAGGCCGAACCACGCGGCCCACGCGTTGTCGCTCAGCCAGTCCATGTCCGAAACCCTAGCCGGTGGCTCAGCGGGCGCGAGTACGCCGACGCGCGCTCCACCGGCCGTCCTCGTGGGCGAGGACGAGAGGCATGCCGAACGTCGTGGCCAGGTTGGCCTCGGTCACGACCTCCTCGAGGGGACCGGCCGCGACGACCCGGCCGCCGCGCAGCAGCAGCGCATGGGTGAAGCCGGGCGGGATCTCCTCCACGTGGTGGGACACCAGCACGGTCGCCGGCGACCCCGGGTCGGCGGCGAGGACCGACAGCGTCGAGACCAGGTCCTCGCGCCCGCCGAGGTCGAGGCCGGCGGCCGGCTCGTCGAGCAGCAGCAGCTCGGGGTCCGCCATCAGAGCCCGGGCGATCTGCACGCGCTTGCGCTCGCCCTCGCTCAGGGTCCCGAACGTGCGGTCGGTCAGGTGGGCGGCCCCGACCTCGGTCAGCAGCTGGACCGCGCGCTGGTGGTCGAGGTCGTCGTAGGCCTCCCGCCAGCGGCCCACCACGCCGTAGGACGCGGAGACGACCACGTCGTGGACGCGCTCGCCGCGCGGGATGCGCTCGGCCAGGGCGGCGCTGGTGAGCCCGATCCGCGGCCGCAGCTCGAAGACGTCCACCGTCCCCAGCACCTCGTCGAGGATCCCGGCGACGCCGGCCGACGGGTGGATCTGGGCCGAGGCGACCTGGAGCAGGGTGGTCTTGCCGGCGCCGTTCGGCCCGAGGATGACCCATCGGTCCCCCTCCTCGACGCGCCAGGAGACACCGTCCAGCAGGACCGCCTCCCCACGCCGGATGGTCACATCGGCGAAGTCGAGGACTGCAGGCATGGCAGTCACCCTAGCGACCGCCCCGAACGGGCTCGCGCGTATCCTCGGCCGCCGTGACGAACGTCCTTCCTGCCTCCGCCCGGCTGGCCTGGTGGGCCACCGCGTGGCTGCGCGGGTACGCCGTCACCGACCTCGTGATCGACGCCGTGGTCGACGCCGACGCGACCCACGTCGTCGCCGGGCTGCCCGGCGTCGACGGGACCGCGACCCTCGTCCAGGGCCTGGCCGAGCTGCGCCATCTG
>JAEZKN010000172.1 GCA_023415395.1 Actinomycetes bacterium | reverse complement strand
GTGCACGAGCCCGGAGATCCACCCGCGCACCGGAGCGTAGATCGCCACGGCCACCAGCAGGAGCAGCAGCGTGGTGTCGCGCTGGTCCAGGGCGTCGCCGAGCAGCGCGTCGACGCTGGCGACCAGCAGCAGGTCCAGCGTGATGACCACGCCCGCGACCGAGGCCCAGACGACCGTGCCGCCCATGAGCGCGTCCACGTCGCCGACCTCGGGCTCGAGGATGCCGATGGCGATCGAGGCACCGGTGACGCCCAGCGCCAGGATCAGCGCGATCGACACGACCCAGCCGTTGTGCAGCCAGAGCGCGATGCCGCTCATCACCAGGCACATCACCGCGGCCCAGAGCAGCCAGCGCAGCTGGAGCCGCTCGCGGCCGCCGGCCCGGCGCTGCCGGGCGAAGACCACCGCGACCGCCAGCGGCAGCGAGAGCAGCGTCAACAACCGCCCGGTGCTGAGCAGCGCGATGTAGAGGTCGCCGTCGAGGGGGACCTCGGGCATGCCGGTGTCCAGCGGCATCGCGTAGCCGTCGGCGGTCAGCGCCGACACGGGCGCGAAGAGCAGCAGCACCGGCATGGCCAGCGCCATGACGACGACCACGATGCTCACCACCCGCCACCGGCCGGTCATCAGCCGCCCGGTCGGGTAGAGCACGAGCACCAGCGGCAGGCCGACCATGAGGAAGGCGCCGAGCTGGGCGACCACCCACACCGCGAACCCGCTCAGCGGGAGGTACGGCGAGTGCGCCATCCCCCACGCGGCGTGGGACTCGCAGAGCCCGTCGAAGCTCCACAGCAGGCCGGTCGCGGTGATCACCCAGGCGACCGGGTGCCGCGGATGGCGCCAGAGCACGGGCGCCTGCGTCGCGACCGCGAGCGCCCCGACGCTCGCCGTCAGCGTCCCCCACCCCATCATCGACCGGGTGCGGTCCGCCGGGTCGTTGACCACGTCGAGCACGAGGCAGGCCGCGACCATCAGCAGCGCAGCCGCCACGACGGCGACGGCGGGGACGCGGGCTCGGCTCACGCCGAGAAGTATCGATCGCGATCCGTCCCGCCGTCCCGGGATCGGCGTCCCGCGCGGCCGGGACACCCCCGCAGGACAGGACGAGGGACCCCGCTCCCTGCCGCCCGGGGCGCGCGTCCCCGGAGAGTGCGGAGCACCGGCGGCGACGAAGCCGCCCCCTCACCCAGGAGCACCAGATGACCCTCGAGCAGACCCCCGCCCCGGCCCGTTCCGACGTACGTCGCCCGGCCGCATCCACGAGCGGACCCACCCGTCCCTTCCGCCTGCACGGCACCGTCCTCACCGTGGGCGCCGTGGCGTGGGGCGTCACCCAGCTGGTCACCGGCATCGACCCGCACGGACAGGGCGAGGAGGTGGCCTACTCGGTGACCTCCGGGCTCTTCCAGGTCGGCCTGCTGTGCCTGCTGCGGGTGCTGTGGCGCACCCGCGCCCTCGGCGAGGGCCGGCTGGCCCGCTTCTTCCTGCGCCTGGTGACGGTCCTGGTCGTGCTGGCGATCGGCTCCACCGCCGCCGACGGCCTCGGCCTGACCGACATGGACCGGCTCGGCTGGATCCTGCTGGACATGAACTGGCCGCTGTCGATGCTGGGCATGTTCGCCATCGGCATCCGCATCGCCGTCGCGGGCCGCTGGAGCGGGCTCTCCCGCTTCTGGCCGATGGTGGCCGAGAGCTGGGCGGTCGTGGTGATCCCGACGCTCAACGTCTTCGGCGCGTCCGTCGCCGTGGTGGTGTCCTTCCTCCACCTCTCGCTGGGCTACGGCGGGCTCGGCCAGATCGTGGCCCGCAAGCGGGGCTGAGCCCCGCCAGGGCGCGGTCAGGCGATCGCGACGAAGGCCGACCGCCGGTTGAAGCCGGCATCGTAGGTGGTCACGCGCCAGTGGCCGCCTGCGACGGCCTCGGTCGGGACGGCCGCGCACTGGTTGCCGGTGACCCGGCCCCCCGGGTAGACGTCGTTGACGTCGCTGAGCTGGTCCGGCACCACGCCGCACCACTGGTCGCCCGACGACGCGCCGTAGACGACCCCGTCGCCGCCGAGGTACTCGATGCTCAGGTCGAGCCAGGGCATCAGCTCGGTCGACCCGACGTTCTCCAGGGTCACGGGGACCATGACGTAGGACCAGCCCGGCCCGGGCGGCTCGTTGAACATGTTCTCGGGCTCGATCTCCGGCCAGGCGTCGAGGTCGGTCGCCCCGAGGCTGATCCGCCAGCTGACCAGCCGGAAGGTCTCGTCCACGGCGTACGGCGAGCGCAGGGAGCCCGGCTGGGGCTCCGGCTCGACCGGAGTCGCCACTGTGACCGCGACGACGCGCGAGGTCGCCGGGCGGTAGGTGTGGGCGCCGGCGCGCGCCCGGGGCGCCTTGACGCGCAGCCGGACCGTGCGGGGGTCCGTCCCCACCGCCACCCGGAACGTGTAGGCGCCGCGCGTGGTCGTGGCCCGCCGGTCCAGGGCGACCCAGCGGCCGCGCACGGAGTGCTGGAGGACCACGGTGCGCCGCGCCGAGGGCGCGACCTTGCCGCGGACCGTCACCGTGCCTCCGGTTATGACGGTCGCAGCGCTCGCGTTCACCGTCACCGACGTCGTCCTGGTCGCTGCGGCCACCGGGCCGGCGCCCCCCAGCCCCACGCCGAGGGCGGTCGCCACCACGACCGCCGCCACCCGCATCCACGTTCCCCACCGAGTCGTCACGCGGGGAGGCTAGACCAGTGACGGATGGCTGCCGTCCGTCACACCCCCTCCGGGGTCAGGCCGACGTCTTCTCCTCGGTGTGCAGGCGGGAGTGGCGCCGGCCGTAGAGGAAGTAGACGACGAAGCCGAGGGCCATCCAGATCAGGAACCGCTCCCAGGTCTCGCCGGTCAGGTTGAGCATCAGGTAGAGGCACATCAGCACCGACAGGCCGGCGACCAGCGGCACCAGCGGCGTGCGGAAGGCGCGCGGCAGGTCGGGCCGGGTCCGGCGCAGCACCACGACCGCGATGCTCACCAGGATGAAGGCGAAGAGCGTGCCGATGTTGACCAGGTTGGCCAGCGTGGTCAGGTCGACGAACCCGGCGATGGCCGCGACCACCACACCGGTGATCAGCGTGACCCGGTAGGGCGTGCCCCAGGTCGGGTGCGTCTTGGCCACCGACCGCGGCAGCAGGCCGTCGCGGCCCATCGCGAACGCGATCCGCGACTGGCCCAGCATGAGGATCATCGCCACGACGACCAGGCCGATGCACGCCCCGACCGAGATCAGGTCCCCCATCCACTCCACGCCCGCGGCGTTGAACGCGGTCGCCAGCGGCGCCGCGTCCTCGGGATCGATCTCGTCGTAGGGCTGGATGCCGGTCACGACGAGGCTCACCGCGGCGTAGAGCAGCGTGACGATGGCCAGGGAGCCGAGGATGCCGATCGGGACGTCGCGCTGGGGGTTCTTGGCCTCCTCCGCGGTGGTCGCGACGATGTCGAAGCCGATGAAGGCGAAGAACACGATCGCGGCACCCGCCACGACGCCGGCGAAGCCGTACACCGCCGGCTCGATCCCGAAGAGCGTCGTGATCAGGGGCAGTTGGCGGAACCCGCCCTCGCCCGACGGCACCGGCTCGGAGTCCGGGATGAACGGCACCCAGTTGGACGGGTCGACGTAGGCGACGCCGACGACGATCACCGTCGCCACGACGGCGAGCTTGATCGCGACCACGATCTGGTTCACCCGGCTGGAGAACTTCGTGCCGCGGATCAGCAGCGCCATCACGACCAGCGCGATCACCACGGCCGGGAGGTCGACGAAGCCGCCGGAGGCCGACGAGAGCTGGGCCGGCACCTCGACCGGCGTCCCGGCCAGCAGCTCTTGCAGGTAGCCCGAGAAGCTCACCGAGAGCGCGGCCGCGCCGATGGTGAACTCGAGCACGAGGTCCCAGCCGATGATCCAGGCGCCCAGCTCGCCCAACGTGGCGTAGGAGAACGTGTAGGCCGACCCCGCGACCGGGACGGTGGAGGCGAACTCGGCGTAGCAGAGCCCGGCGAGGCCGCAGGCGATCGCGGCGATCAGGAAGCTGAGCGCGAGCGCGGGCCCGGAGTTGGAGGCCGCGACGGTGCCGGTGAGCACGAAGATGCCGGCGCCGATGATGACGCCGACGCCGAAGACGGTCAGGTCGAGGGCCCCCAGGTCGCGGCGGAGCTTGTGCTCGGGGTCGTCGGTGTCGGCAATGGACTGCTCGATCGACTTCGTCCGGAACAGGCTCATGTCCCCACACTGTCCTCCGGTCGGCCGCACCAAACCAGCCCCCCGCTCGCCCGGCCTCAGCCCCCGGCCGGCTCGTAGAGGCTGAGGATCAGCCGGTCCGCCTCCCGGGCCAGCTCCTCGGTGCTCGTGCCGAACTGGTCGCGCAGCACGGCCTCCGGGTCGGCACCGGACGCGGCCAGCGCCTCGAGCAGCGTCCACGGGGCGTCGTCGCCATAGGTGTCGGCGAGCCACTCCACAGCCCACCAGGCGAGCCCGTAGTGGGCGTCGGAGTCCTGGTCGTTGAAGGTGTCGTCGTCGGGGAGGTCCGACACGCCCGCCGCGGCGGCCGCCACCGCCGCCTCGGGGATGCGCCGGTCCTGGGGGGCGAGCGGCCGGACGGCGACGTACTCGGCGAGGCCCTCCGAGAGCCACACGGGCACGGCGTCGTCCTGGGTGCCGAGGGCGACGTGGGTGAGCTCGTGGCGGACCAGCCGGTCGCGCTCGCGGCCGGGCTGCGCGAGCATCCGCGGGTTGAGCGCGAAGCGGGTGCTCTCCCCCACCGGGAACGCCACGCCGTCGAGGTCGTCCGGGTCGTCGCCCGGCACGTCGTCGAGCCCCTCGAGGAAGGTCGGCTGCGAGAGGGCGTAGACCACGACCGAGCGGCTCCACGCGTAGGGCACCTGCGCGGAGACGGCCGAGATGCCGCTCTCGACCGACGCGAGGAGCTCCGGTGCCGCACCGACGCTGCCGGCGTCGAAGATCCCGAGCACGCCCACGCCCACGCGGACGTCGACCGGTCCGAGGTCCCACGGCTGGGGGTCGCGCTCCTCGACCGCGGTGAGCACGAAGCGTCCCGGGCGCCCGGCGGCGGCCCGGAAGCGGTAGCGCCCCTGGCTGGTCACCGCGCGCTCGTCGTACCCCTCGAGCCGCAGGGAGGTCTCGACGATCGCCGACCAGGTGCCGCCCTCGCGGACCACGCTGCCGGGCTCGACCTCGTAGGCCAGCCGGCCGACGGGGAGCCGGGTGAGGTTGGCGAACCACGCCTGCTGGAGCTCGCGGAACCCCGCGCTGCCGGCCACCTGGCGGGAGAAGGCCTCGGCGTCGGCCCGGCGTACCGCGCGGGCTCGGGAGTCGAGCGCGCGGTCGATGGCCCGGACCGCGTCGACCGGCACCGGGCCGGCCGCCTCGGGCTCGTCGCCGGAGCAGCCCGCGGCACCGAGCAGCCCCGCGGCCAGGAGGGCCGCGGTCAGCAGGGTCCTAGTGCGTCTGCTCGACATCGAGAGGAGAACGACCGTCGGAGAGCGAGGTCATGTCCTCCATGGTGCCCATCTCCTCGACGATCGAGAGCGCGATCGCCTGCGGGGTGAGGCCGATCCGCTCCAGGATCGCGGCACGCTTCGCGTGGTCGAGGAACTCCTGCGGGATGCCGTGCAGGCGGAACGGCGTGTGGACGCCCGCCGCGTTGAGCGTCTGCAGCAGCACCGCTCCGCAGCCGCCGGTCTCGCCGTTGTCCTCGATGCTGACGACCAGCCGGTGCTCGCGCGCCAGGTCGATGATCGCCGGGTCCACCGGCTTGACCCACCGCGGGTCGACCACGGTGACGCCGATGCCCTGGGCGACCAGGCGCTCGGCCACGCCGACGCCGACCTCGGCCATCGCACCGACCGCGACCACGAGGACGTCCTTGGCGCCGTTGCGCACCAGGACGTCGCAGCCGCCGGCCTTGCCGACCGCCTCGATGTCCGCGGGCGGCGGGCCCTTGGGGAAGCGCACCACGGTCGGCGCGTCGTCGACCTGCACGGCCTCGTCGAGCAGCTCGACCAGCCGCGTGGCGTCGCGGGGCGCCGCGAGCCGCAGGCCGGGCACGACCTGGAGGATCGACATGTCCCACATGCCGTTGTGGCTCGCGCCGTCGTCGCCGGTCACGCCCGAGCGGTCGAGCACGAAGGTGACCCCGCACTTGTGCAGGGCGACGTCCATGAGGACCTGGTCGAAGGCCCGGTTGAGGAAGGTCGCGTAGACCGCGAAGACCGGGTGGAGCCCGCCCATCGCGAGGCCGGCCGCGGAGGTCGCGGCGTGCTGCTCGGCGATGCCGACGTCGAAGGTGCGCTCGGGGAAGCGGGCCTGGAACTTGTCGAGGCCGACCGGGTGCATCATCGCGGCGGTGATGCCGACCACGTCGGAGCGACGCTGGCCGAGGTCGACCATCGCGTCGGCGAAGTGGTCGGTCCAGATGCGGCCCTTCGGCTTCTCGGCACCGGTCTGGACGTCGAAGGGACCCGGGGCGTGGAACTGGTCCGCCTCGTGCCGCTCGGCCGGGTCGTAGCCGAAGCCCTTGCGGGTGAGCGCGTGCACGATGACGGGGCCGTTGAAGCGCTTGGCCTGGGCCAGCACGTGCTCCATGGCGGCACGGTCGTGGCCGTCGACCGGCCCGACGTACTTGAGCCCGAGGTCCTCGAAGAGGCCCTGGGGCGCGAGCGCGTCCTTGACGCCCTTCTTCATCGCGTGGAGGGCGTCGTACGCCGCCGGGCCCACGCCCGGGACCGCGTTGAGGCGCCGCTTGACCAGGTCGAGCACGTGCTCGTAGCGCGGGTTGGTGCGCAGGGCGGTCAGCGCGGTGGCCAGCCCGCCGATGGTCGGGGTGTAGGAGCGGCCGTTGTCGTTGACGACGATCACCAGGCGGCTGTCCTTGGCGATCGCGATGTTGTTGAGCGCCTCCCAGGCCATGCCGCCGGTGAGCGCACCGTCACCGATGACCGCGACGACGTGGCGGTCCTCGCCACGGATCCGGTAGGCCTTGGCCAGCCCGTCGGCGTAGCTGAGCGCCGTGGAGGCGTGGGAGTTCTCGACGACGTCGTGGTCGGACTCGGCCTGGCTCGGGTAGCCGCTGACCCCGCCCTCGCGGCGCAGCGTGTCGAAGGTCGCCGCGCGGCCGGTGACGAGCTTGTGCACGTAGGACTGGTGGCCGGTGTCGAAGACGATCCGGTCGCTCGGCGAGTCGAAGACCCGGTGGATCGCGAGGGTCAGCTCGACGACGCCGAGGTTGGGTCCGAGGTGGCCGGAGTTGGTGGCCACCGTGCGGATGAGGACGTCGCGGATCTCGGTCGCCAACGCGTCCATCTGCGCCTCGTCGAGGGCGCGCAGGTCACGCGGGGACGTGATCGATTCGAGAGTTCCCATAGGGGCTGAGTCTACGGGCTCAGAGGTCGATGACCGCGATCGCCGGCTCGTGCAGGCTGCCCAGCCAGAGGCGCCCGTCGTGCTCCCGGACGCCGGTGACCATGTGGTAGCCCGGGCCGGGCCCGTCGGGCGGGAGGTCGATGTCGTGGACCAGCCGGCCCGCGTCGTCGAAGGCCTGGGCCCGCACGGTCCGCTTCGGCTTCGGCTGGAGCCGCTCCGGGATCATCGTCACGGCCTTGCGCAGCGGCATCGGCGCCTGCTTGAGCCGCTCGACGACCGGGTCGGTCGGGCTCGCGATCGACACCCAGATCAGCCCGTCGCTCCCCCGCGCGATGTTGTCGGGGTAGCCGGGCAGGTCGGTGACCAGGAAGTCGCGGGTCCCGGCCCGCGGGCCGCTCAGCCACCACCGGACGACGGTGCGCGCGCCGGTCTCCGCCACGGCGACGTACGACTCGTCGGCGGCGAGCGCCACGCCGTTGGCGAAGGCCAGCCCCTCGAGGACGACCTCCGGCACGCCGTCGGTGCCCATCCGGGCCAGCCGGCCCGTGCGGGTGTCCTGGACGAAGTCGTCCTTCCACTGTTCGATGCCGTAGTGCAGCGAGGAGTCGCTGAACCACACCGTGCCGTCGGAGGCGATCGCCGCGTTGTTGCAGAAGAGCATGGGCGCCCGGCCGATCCGGTCGGCCACCGGCTCGATGCCGCCGGTGCGCGGGTCGACGCGCAGCACGCCGCGGTGGGCGTCGCAGACCAGCAGCCGGCCGTCGAGGTCGATCTCGATGCCGAGCGGTCGGCCGCCGGTGTTGGTCACCCGGTCGATCAGGTGGCCGTCGCGGGTGACGCGGAAGATGCTGCCGTCCTCGGTGCCGGTGTAGACGGCGCCGTCCGGTCCGACGACGACGTCCTCGGCGCCGGGACCGGGGACGGGGTGCACGGTCAGGGTGCTCATGGTCTCACCAGGCTTCGGTAGTGGGCGGAGGCGAGGAACGGCGGGACGACCAGGCGGGCGAGGTCGGCCAGGTCGAGGTCGAGGACCGACGCCGGGTCGACGAAGACCATCTGCCGCCCCTCTCCCACGACGATGTCATCGTCGCCCAGGTCGACGCTCGCGGACCAGATGCGGAACGTCGCTCCCCACTCCTGCACCTCCCGCCAGAAGGTCAGCCCGCCCGGCGGCATCCGCACCCCGGTCTCCTCCTCGAGCTCGCGGTAGGCCGCCGCCTCGTACTCCTCGCCCTCCTCGACGTGTCCCCCGACCAGCCCCCACTTCTCGGGAGCGATCGCCGCGTGCTCGTCGCGCTCCTGGAGCAGCAGCCAGCCGCGCCGATCGACGAGGAGGACGCTGGCGAAGCGGGGCATGCTGGCACGCTACCCACATGCGTCTCGTGGTCCTCGGCCTTCTCCTCGCCCTCGCCCTGCCGGCGGCGCCCGCCGGTGCCGCTGCCGCCCCGGCGGTCGCGCGGGTCCCCGACGGGATGGAGGTGACCGGCTGGATCCTCTCCAGCGGGTCCAACCGGCTGGTGGCGCGCAACGCCGACGGCATCACCACGCTCAGCGTCGCCGCGGTCGCGCTCACCGCCGACGGGGGCGGCGTGGCCCGCCCGACCAAGGACCACACGCGGCTGCTGAAGGCCGCGCACCGCCACGGGCTCCACGCCGAGCTCCTGCTCAGCAACTACAGCAACCGGCTCGAGGCCTTCGACCCCCGGCGCCTGCACCGGCTGCTGAGCAACCCGCGCAAGATCGACCGGGTCGCGGCGCGGCTGGCCCGCTTCGTCCGGGCCGGCTGGGACGGGGTCAACATCGACCTCGAGCGGGTCCGCCGCGCAGACGGCGTCGGCCTGGTCGCCCTGGCCCGCGCGCTCCAGGACGCGATGCCCGCCCACAAGACGGTCTCGATCGACGTCAGCGCCGCACCGTCGGTCGCGTCCTACCGCGACCGCGGCTACCGCCTCGCCGGCCTGCGCGAGGCCGTCGACGTGATCGACCTGATGACCTACGACCTCCACGGCCCCTGGTCGCGCCCCGGCCCGATCGGTGACCTGGCCTGGCAGCGCCGGGCGGTGGACGCGATCCTGACCGTCGTACCGCCCGAGCAGGTGCAGCTCGGCGTGGCCGGCTACGGCTACACCTGGCCCCGCTCGGGCTCCGGCCGCAGCATCACCGTCAAGCAGGCCGAGCGGATGGTCGAGCGCTCCGGCGCCACCGCACACTGGCGCCCCGACGCCGGCGAGTGGACCGCCCGCCTCCCCAACGGCACCCGCCTGTGGTGGTCCGACGGCCGCTCCTACGAGCGCCGCGTCGACGTCGCCCGCGAGTACGGCCTGCGCGGGCTGGCCGTGTGGCGGTTGGGGTCGGCCGACACGTTGCGGTGAGGGGTGGGCACGCTTCCAGTGGGCGGTTGCGCTTGCGCTGGTGAGTGGTGTGGCTCATTCGCCACGACAGCACTACATGTCTGAGGCGAACTCGCCGTCGATCGCCTGCACTACGGTCCACCCATGCGAAAGATGCTCGCGGTCTGCGCGGCTTTGGTCCTGCTTGCCGGTTGCGGTGGCGGCTCTGACGATTCCTCGAATGCGAGCGACCCCACCGCTCAGAGCGCAGCGCTGGTCCTGCAGTCACAGATCCCCGAAATCACAGAGCTGATCGAGCTCGACGAGGACAACGACCCGAACGACCTCATCGGGCGCCCGAACGGGTACACGGCGGCAACCGTCGTCGTCGACTCGCGAGTGTCCTGCGAAGGGGACCAGCCGGGGGTCGACTGCGGCGCGACCGTCGAGGAGTGGCCTTCGCAGGAGGACGCGGAGAAGAGGTCCGAGTACATCCAGGAACTGCAGTCTGGCAGCGGTCTCCTGGGAAGCGAGTGGAACACGGTTCGAGACAACCTCCTCCTGCGCGTCACGGGGAACATGGACCCTTCTGACGCAGAGGCCTATGCGGACGTGTTCAAGTCCGCGGACCTCGGTCAAGACGTCAGCGACGAACCCACCGAAGCGGCAGGGACAGAGGCAGGCAGCGGTGCTCCGTCACCCGAGGAGGAGCCGTGGACGCTGGTGGACTCGGGCTTCGGCGCCCAGTACGGCTACGCCTGGACGATCGCAAGGGTGCAGAACGACGACGACCACGCCGGCCAGACCGTCACCGTCAACTTCAACCTGCTGGACGAGTCCGGCGAACTACTTGCAAGCGGCTCCCAGGTCTCTCACTTCAGTTGGCCCGGACAGGTTCTCCCGGTCGCAACCCAGGTCGAGGTGCCAAAGGGGAGAAAGCCTGCAACCGTCGAGGCCACGGTGCTGGTCGAGGACGAGGGAATCTTCGACGACCAGACATCTGAGGACTGGGGCACGTTCCCCGGCAAGATCTACCGGCCGCAGTACTCCGAGTCCTACGGCGCGCGGTTCGAAGTCACGAATCCGACTAGTGAGCCGCTCGATGGGGCGTCGTTCCAGGTGGTCTGCACGAACAAGGCCGGTGAGATCGTCGGCGGCGCCGGAGAGTACCCAGAGTTGATTCCCGCATCGGGGCGGGTGTTGGTCGATGTGTCCTCGCTCTACTCCACGACCAAGCCGGCCGAGTGCACCGGCTACCTCGCACCCTGGATGTAGTCACCTCAGGGCAAGAGGCATAGCCAGACCCGTATGGGCCGCCGCTCGGCGTTGCCACGCTGCCTATCCCATTCGGCCGCGTTACTGCGCACCGATTCAGGAGACGAGGTCCCAGTGGCCTTCGTCGACTTGGTGGTAGGCGCCGCGGCGTAGTCCGAGCAGGGGTGGTGCTTGGGACGGGTAGGTGTGGCCGGTGGGGGTGGTGGTCTCCACGGTGTGGCTGACGGTGTGGGTGCTGCTGGCTTCGGGTGAGGGGCGTGGTCGGGACGTCCAGCCGGGGGCGGTCTTGGCGTAGTTGCAGGCCTCGCACAGCCCTTGACCGTCCTCGGCGGAGGTACGACCACCGGCGGCGGCGACGGTGACGTGGTCGCGGTGCCGGATCGGGGCGTTGCACCACGGGGTGCGGCAGAACTGGTCACGCAGGTCGAGGAACTCGCGCAGCCGACCGCGGAAGAGACGTTGATGGTTGTCCATCGCGACCAGCTGACCGGACTCGGGGTGGGTGTAGAGCCGGCGCAGCCACAGGCGGCTGCCGGAGTCCAGGTGACGGCCGACCAGCTCGCGGGCCAGCCCGGCGGGGATCGGGCCATAGCCGGCGAGGTGGGCGGTGTCGTGGGCACCGGCCAGGAGCGCCTGGTCGGTCATCACCACCCCCACCGAGACCGGCACGACCGGCCGGCCCTCGACGACCGGGGCACCGGTGGCCCGCTCGACGAGCGCGTCGGCCATCAGCTGCCCCCGCGACCGCACGTCACCGGCCGCCCTGGCCGT
>JAEZKN010000147.1 GCA_023415395.1 Actinomycetes bacterium | reverse complement strand
GAGCCGAGGGGTACGGCGCCGCGGCGGTGCCGATCGTCGTGGTGAGCCGGCGCGGGGACGTGCCGGAGCGGCTGCGGGACGCGCCGGACGGCGCTGTGCTGCTGGCGACCTGCGCGCAGGCCGAGGGTCTCGCGGAGGCACGCGACCTGCTCGGTGACGAGCAGGTGCTGGTGCTCGGCACCGACGACGTCGACCTGGTCGCCCTGCGGCACTCGCTCGTCGACCGCGGCCGGACCCGGCTGCTCGCCGAGGGCGGCCCGCACCTGCTGCGCGACCTGCTCGCCGCGGGCGTGGTCGACGAGCTGTGCACGACGACCGTGCCGCGCCTGGTCGCCGGGGCGCACCCGCGCATCACCGACGGCCCGCCCCTCGACGTACCCGTGCGGCTTCTCACCCTTCTCGAGGAGGACGGGACGTTACTGACCCGTTGGGTGGTCTGAACCCCTAGGCTCACGACATGCCCAGGCTTTTCCGGACAATGATCGTCGCTTCCGCCGCCGTCCTCGCGGCCACGGTGCTGCCGCTCGGCGGCCCCGCCGCGGAGGCCGACGACCCGGTCTTCCGCTCGCTGCCGGGCTTCGCGCCCGACGGCGCGCGGGTCCGCGTCGACCCCGAGCAGTTCACCGCCGTCCGCGTGGACACCGCGCGGCTGCGCACCGAGCTCGTGGGCGACGACGTCCTGTCCGTGCCCACGCCGAGCGGCGGCGTCGAGCGCTTCGAGGTCGAGCCGACCGACGTCATGGCGCCGGGCCTGGCGAAGAAGCACCCCGAGATCCGCACCTGGGCCGGCCGCTCGCTCGACCACCCCGGCACGACCATCGCGCTGGACCTCACCCCGATGGGCTTCCACGCCTCCGTGCGCGGCGTCGGCGGTCAGGGCGCGTGGTACGTCGACCCGGCGTACGACGCCCGCGGCACCGCGACCCACCTGAGCTACTACGGCGCCAGCATGCCGCGACCGGAGGAGGAGTTCGCCGAGCGCCAGCTCCCCGGTCTCCAGCGCGCGGTCGACCGCCGCGCCCGCACCACCGGCTCGGCGCGCGAGGAGGCCACGGTCGAGCAGCGGGCCTACCGCCTCGCGCTGCTCTCGGACCCGCAGTACTCCAAGTACTTCGGCGCCGCCAACGTGCTCGCCGAGAAGGTCACGCTGATCAACCGCGTCAACCAGGTCTACAACGACGACCTCGCGATCAACCTGCAGCTCATCGACGGCACCGAGGACCTCAGCCTCGACACCAAGGCGGAGGCGACCGGCGCCAACGGCCCCTGCGGCGCGCACCCGTGCTTCGACGTCCAGGACGACGACGCCGGCTTCCCCGGCGACCTCGACGTCTGCTGGCCCGGCACGCTGGTGCGGATGCAGACCGTGCTCGGCCAGCTCGTGGGCGCGTCGGCGTACGACGTCGGGCACGTCGTGCTCGGTGACGACGGCGGCGGCATCGCGGGCCTCGGCGTCGTCGGCGGCACGTCCAAGGCGATGGGCTGCACCGGCCTGCCGCAGCCGCAGGGCGACTTCTTCGCGATCGACTACGTCGCCCACGAGCTCGGGCACCAGTTCGGCGGCAACCACACGTTCAACGGCAAGCGCAACGCCTGCGCCGGTGGCAACCGGGCCCGGGTCGCGTCGGTCGAGCCCGGCTCGGGCTCCTCGGTGATGGCCTACGCCGGCATCTGCGGCGCCGACGACCTGCAGCCGCACACCGACCCCTACTTCTCCCAGCGCACGATCACCGAGATCAGCACCCAGGCCGCGGCCGACCTGCCCGACGTCATCGAGGTGCAGACCGTCTCGCTGACCGGCTTCGACGCCGACGGTGAGTCGATCACGCTGGGCTACGGCGACGCGACCCCCGTGACGCTGACGCGCGGGGTGGACTACGACGCCGCCGGGATCGAGGCCGCGGTCGAGGCGCTGACCGGCGTGGACGTGACGGTCGCCGGGTGGGGCTACGACCCCAACGACAGCTTCGAGGACTACCCGGCGCCGCTCACCGAGCCCGACGACACCGGCTTCACCGTGATCTTCGCCGACGGCCCGGACCCCGACGAGGCGGCCAGTGACCGGCTCGACATGGCGCCGCTGACCCTCACCTCCGCCTCGCCGGGAGTGGGCGGCAAGGTCGGCGAGACCGCGCAGGGCGGCCCGGCCGGCAACGGCGGCCACGAGGTCAACACCACCGGCAACCACGCGCCGGTCGTCACGGCGCCGGCGACGCGGACGATCCCGATCCGCACGCCGTTCACGCTGTCCGGCAGCGCGACCGACGCCGACGGCGACGCGCTGACCTACCTGTGGGAGCAGAACGACATCGGCGCCCGTCGCGGCACCCTGCTCACCGACAACGACCGCACCAGCGGACCGCTCTTCCGGATCTTCGGCACGTTCGCGAACGTGACGCCCGAGGGCACGCTGCAGAGCCCCTCGCCGGGGCAGAACCGCGCCACCCGCAACGGCAGCACGCGGTGGTTCCCGGACCTGCGGCAGGTGCTGCGCGGGCACACCAACGCGCGCACGGGCAGCTGCCCGGCCGTGCCCAAGAAGCGGCAGCGGCCGATCACCGACCTCACCGTGCTCGACTGCTACTCCGAGCTCCTCCCGGGCAAGAAGTACGTCGGCGACGGCTCCGGCGGGCCGGCCATGCGCTTCCGCCTGACCGCCCGTGACGGCGTCCCCGGCGGCGGCGGCGTGGGCCACGCGGACGTGACCGTGCGCATCGACCGCAAGGCCGGCCCGTTCCTCGTGCAGTCCTTCGGCACCAAGGGCCAGCAGGTCCGGGGCGGCTCCGAGCAGGTGCTGCGCTGGAAGGTGAACAACACCCGCCGGCTCGCCTCGCACGTCGAGATCGTGCTGTCCCTCGACAACGGGCGCACCTGGGACCACGTCCTCGCCTGGCGGACCAAGAACGACGGCCGCAAGCGGGTCCTGATCCCGGACGTGGGCACCGACAAGGCCCGGATCATGGTCCGCGCGATCGACAACTTCTTCTACGACGTCAACGACAAGCCGTTCCGGATCCGCTGAGGTCTCGAGCCCGGGCGTCTGACGGGGCGACACCAGGGGGCGGCCGCGGCGTGCCACAGTGACCGGCATGCACGTGGGGATGACGCTCCCGGTGATGGAGCCCGACCTGTGGGAGCGGGCGGACACGCTCGAGGTGTGGGCGCGGGCGGTGGACGCCGGGCCGTGGTCCTCGCTGTGCTTCGGCGAGCGGCTGGCCTTCGACAACCCCGAGACGCTGACGCTGCTCGGGGCGGCCGCCGCGTGGACCGAGCGGGTCCGGCTGGTGACGACGGTGGTGGTGCCGCAGCTGCACGCGCCGGTGCCGCTCGCGAAGGCCCTCGCGACCGGGGACCGGCTCAGCGGCGGGCGTCTGACGGTCGGGCTCGGGGTCGGCGGCCGCCTGGAGGACTACCGCGCGGCCGACGCCGACCCGGCCACGCAGACGATCACCGGGATGGCCGAGCGGGTGGCCGCGATGCGTCAGGTGTGGGCGGGGGAGTATGTCGCGGACGCCGTACGCCCCGTCGGCCCGCCGCCGGTGCAGCCGGGTGGTCCGGAGCTGCTGGTCGGCACCCTCGGCCCGCGCACGATCCGCAATGCGGCGGCCTGGGCCGACGGTCTCGCCGGGATGTCGCTCGACCTCGACCTGGCCGAGATCGGGCGGGTCTTCGACCTCGCACGGTCGTCGTGGCGCGCGGCCGGGCGGCCGGAGCCGCGGCTGACGACGTCGTTCTGGTTCGCCCTCGACGACGGCGACGGCTCGGCCCGCGCGCAGGTCCACCGGCACCTGCGGCACTACATGAACTGGATCCCGACCGAGCACGTCGACGCCCTGGCCGCCACGGCCGGGTTCGCCGGCACCCCGGCGCAGCTCGCGGACACGCTGGCGGCGGTCGCGGACCTGGGCGCCGACGAGGTCCAGCTGATCCCCACCAGCTCGGAGGTCACGCAGGTGCATCGGATCGCCGAATTGCTGTCGTGACGGGGTCCGGGAGCCCTACTGTCACCCCGTGCGAATGGACTGGTTGCCGGTCTCGGCGGCCTTGTTGCTGACGGGTGCGCTGGCGTTCTGCGCCGGTGTCTTCCTGCTGCCCTCGTCCGGTGACGGCGACGCCGCCGACACGCTGCGCATCGTCGAGGAGGCGGGTGGCCAGTGGATGGCGGCGGCGGCCGTGCTCTTCCTCGCCTCCGTCTGCCTCACCCTCGGGCTCCCGGCGATCATGACGCTGATCCAGCGCCGCGGCTGGCGGGTGGGTGTGGTGAGCGGCGTCTTCCTGGAGATCGGGTTCATCGGCACCGCAGGCTTCGCGATGCTCATGGTCTTCTTCCGCGCGCTGGTGGAGACCGAGTCGCTGCGCGACCAGCGCTTCGAGGACGTCGCCTCCGAGGCGGGGCTCGCCGTGTTCCTCTACGTCTGGATCTTCGGTCTCTACCTCGGCGAGCTGCTGCTCGCGGTCGCCCTGCTGCGGGCCCGGACGACGGCCCGCTGGGTGCCGCTCGTGCTGGCCCTGCACGTGGTGACGTCGCTGGTCAGCCCGGCGTTCCCCGACTACCTCGGCAAGGCGACGGCGCTGCTCTTCCTCCTGGCCTTCGCCGGCATCGCGATCCAGGCGACGTCGCCGGACGCGCGCCAGCGCTTCAGCTGAGCGTCCGGAGCGCCGCCGCGAGGTCGGCGACCTGCGCCAGCGGCGGGTCGTAGCCGGGGAAGTAGGCGCACACCCGGCCCGCGAGGTCGCCGAAGCGCCGGCCGAGCTCGGCCGCGCACTCCTCGGGCGTGCCGCGCACCGCGATCAGCTCGAGCAGGTCGTCGGGGACCAGCGCCGGCATGTCGGCCCACCCGCCCTCCTTGGACAGCCGGTTGAGCTCGGGCTGGAGGTCGGCCGCCCCCTCCACCTCGAGCACGGAGCGGTAGGCCGGCGTGGAGCCGTAGAACGCGACCAGCATGCGCACGCCGGCGCTCGCGGCGGCCAGCTCCTCCTCGGTGCGGCCCATCGCCAGGATCGCCTGCGGGTGGATCTCGAGATCCGCGCGGGTGCGGCCGGCGCGCGCGAGGCCCTCCTCGACGGCGGGCAGTGTCCGCTCGCGCACGTGGCGGTGGCTGTGGAACGGCATCACCAGCAGGCCGTCGGCGACCTCGGCGGCCGTCCGGGTCATGAGCGGGCCGAGGGCGCCGAGGAGGACCGGCGGGACGCCGTACGGGTTGGGTCCGGGCACGAACGTCGGCGGCATCAGCGTGTGCCGGGTGAACTTGCCGCGGAAGTCCAGGGGCGTCCCGTCCTGCCAGGAGCGCAGGATCGCCCTGACCGCCAGCACCGCCTCGCGCATCCGCGCCGCGGGGCGGCTCCACTCGGCGCCGTACCGGTGCTCGATGTGCGGCTTGACCTGCGAGCCGAGCCCGAGCCGGAAGCGCCCCTGCGCGAGCAGCTGCAGGTCGTAGGCCGCGTGCGCGAGGTGCATCGGGCTACGCGGGATCGCGATGGCCACGTTGGTCATCAGGTCGGTCCGCACGCCCGCGGTGGCGGCCGCGACGAGGGGCACGAAGACGTCGTGAGGGCCCTCGAACGTGAACAGCCCGGCGACGCCGGTGGCGGCGAGCTCGCGGGCGCGGTCGGCGGCGCGGTCGGGCCGTGCGTCGAGCTGGACGTCGAGCCGCACGGCGTGCTCAGCTCAGCGCAGCCGCAGGCAGCCGGAGGTGGTGGCCGGGAACGGCAGCGCCGCGTCCTCGGCGATCCGCGCGTCCAGGGCGGCCGCGACGTCCTCGGGCCAGGGGGCGGTGCGCCGCGTGCTCATGTCGATGTGGAGGAAGACCTCCTCCATCACGCAGCTGAGCTGCTGGTGGGTCTCGTCGAGGAGGTAGACCAGCACGTGGGCGGCCCGCTCGGAGCGGCCCAGGAGCCGGACCCGGGTGGACATCCGGTCACCGGTGCGCAGCTCGGCCAGGTAGGTCACGTGGTGCTCCGCGGAGAAGCAGGCGTGGCCCTGGGCGGGCCAGTTCTGCGGGATGCCGAGCGGGACCAGCGACTCGTCGAGGCCCTCGCTGGCGATGCCGGTGTAGTGCCGCACGTTGAGGTGCCCGTTGACGTCCTCGAAGGCGATCGGCACCGGCTGCTCGGCGTACGCGGGGAGAGGGGCCAGCTGGTCGTAGGTGGGGTGGCTCACGGTGGGGGACCTTACCGGTAGCCCTCGGGTGCCGGCGTCGGCGTACCCACGGACGTTCCGGTGGTTGCCGACGGGCCGGAACGACAGGATCGTCCGTGGGTACGCCGGCGCGGCCGGCTCGGCCCTACTTGTTCGCCTTGCGCGCCCGGCTCGCGATCTTGGCCCGCTCGTTCTGGTCGAGGATGACCTTGCGGATGCGGACCGCGTCCGGGGTGACCTCGACGCACTCGTCGTCGCGGCAGAACTCCAGGCACTGCTCGAGCGAGAGCTTGCGCGGCGGGATGAGCTTCTCGAAGTTGTCGGAGGTCGCGGACCGGATGTTGGTCTGCTGCTTCTCCTTGGTGATGTTGACGTCCATGTCGTCGGCGCGGGAGTTCTCCCCGACGATCATGCCCTCGTAGACCTCGGTGGTCGGCTCGACGAACATCACGCCGCGCTCCTGCAGCGAGGTCATCGCGTACGCCGTCGCGGCGCCCTTGCGGTCGGCGACGAGCGAACCGGAGGCGCGCGAGCGGATCTCGCCGGCCCACGGCTCGTAGCCCTCGGAGATGTGGTGGGCGATGCCGGTGCCGCGGGTGGCGGTGAGGAACTCGGTGCGGAACCCGATCAGGCCGCGGGCGGGCACCAGGAACTCCATGCGCACCCAGCCGGTGCCGTGGTTGGTCATCTGCTCGATGCGGCCCTTGCGGGTGGCCAGGAGCTCGGTGATCGTGCCGAGGTACTCCTCGGGGGCGTCGATGGTGAGCCGCTCGACGGGCTCGTGGACCTTGCCGTCGACCTCCTTGGTGACCACCTGCGGCTTGCCGACGGTGAGCTCGAAGCCCTCGCGACGCATCTGCTCGACGAGGATCGCCAGCGCCAGCTCGCCGCGGCCCTGGACCTCCCACGCGTCGGGGCGCTCGGTCGGCAGGACGCGCAGCGACACGTTGCCGACCAGCTCGGAGTCGAGGCGGTCCTTGACCAGGCGGGCGGTGACCTTCGAGCCCTTCACCTTGCCGACCAGCGGCGAGGTGTTGGTGCCGATGGTCATCGAGATCGCCGGCTCGTCGACGTGGATGAGGGGCAGCGCGACCGGGTTGTCGGAGTCGGCGAGGGTCTCGCCGATGGTGATGTCGGGGATGCCGGCGATGGCGACGATGTCGCCCGGCCCGGCCGACTCGCCCGGCTTGCGCTCGAGGCCCTCGGTCACCAGCAGCTCGGTGATGCGGACGTTCTTCACCTCGCCGTCGCGGCGCATCCAGGCGACCGTCTGGCCCTTCGAGAGGGTGCCCTGGTGGATGCGCAGCAGGGCAAGTCGGCCCAGGAACGGCGAGGAGTCGAGGTTGGTCACGTGGGCCTGCAGCGGCGCCTCGTCGTCGTACTGCGGGGCGGGGATCGTCTCGAGGATCGTCTTGAACAGCGGCTCGAGGTCGCTGCCCTCGGGCATCGAGCCGTTGGCGGGCTGCTCGAGCGAGGCGATGCCCGCCTTGCCCGAGGCGTAGACGACCGGGAAGTCGAGCGCGTCCTGGCTGTGGGAGTCGTCGAGCAGGTCCATGAACAGCTCGTAGGTCTCGTCGACGACCTCGTCGATCCGGGCGTCGCCGCGGTCGGTCTTGTTGACCACCAGGATCACCGGCATGTTCGCGTTCAGCGCCTTGCGCAGCAC
>JAEZKN010000056.1 GCA_023415395.1 Actinomycetes bacterium | reverse complement strand
GGTCTCGATACGCTCGCTGGCGCTCGCTACTCGACCGACGACAGGCGACTCGCTGGCGCTCGCTACTCGACCGACGAGAAGCGACCCACCGACGACAGGCGACTCGCCGGGCACGGCGTACTCCTGACCCCGGGCGCCCGAGCTAGGGCCGCTCGACCTCCACGAACACCGGGCGCCCGGCCTCCGGGTCGTCGAGCTGCCGGTCCGGGTCGGTGGTGTTGCGCGAGATCGAGACCAGCAGGTTGCCGTCGGCGAGCGGGACCTCGGGGTGCGCGAGGGGCGCGTACTGCAGGTTGCCGGTGTCGAAGCCGGCGGGCGCGGCGACGCCGCGCCGCGGCGTCCAGGGGCCGTACGGCGCGGCCGCGGTCCAGACGTAGACGAAGTCGCCCAGGTCGCCGTCGCGCTTGGACACCGCGACCCAGGTGCCGTCGACGCGGTCGACCGACAGCGTCTGCGAGACCCCGCCCTGGGCGGGCAGCACCGCGGCGGCCTCGTCCATCGCACCGCCCCACGACGTCCCGTCCCAGAACTCCCAGCGGCTGCGGTCGGTCGGGTCGGCGACGGGCGCGCGCCCGACGTAGAGCTCGCGGCCGAAGTCGCGTCCGGTCTGACGCGTGCCGAACATGTAGAACCACCGTCCGTGCACCGCCGCCGCGGCACCCCAGTTGACCTGGTCGACGGCGTCGTCGTCCGGCGAGATCTCCAGGATCTCGAAGAGCTGCGGCGCGCCGTCCGGGGTGAGGGTGAAGACGGCGGCGTCGGTGCCGAGGAAGGTGTAGTCGAGGTTGCTCGCGGTGCCCCGGCGCGTGCGCGCGCAGAAGACGACGAGGATCTCGGAGACCTCCGGGTGCTCGGCCATCAGCCCGTCGTCGATCGGCCGCATCGACACGATCGACATCGGCCAGCGCACCACGCCCTCGCGCACGTCGGGGATCACCGGGCCGTCGTCGGGGGTCCGGACCTGGGCCACGCAGGTGCCCGACGAGACCAGCATCGAGTTGGCGACCATCCGCGGCGAGAGGTCGTCGGAGCGGATGGTGTCGCCGAAGACCCACGCCACCCGGTCGTCGTCGAGGCGCACGCTCGCGCCGATGTCACCCGCCTGCCACGCGGGCAGGTCGGCGGACGCGACGACCTCGTTGAGCAGGTCGACGGTGAGCCCGTCGAGGCGGCGCGGACCCTCCGGGCAGGTGGGCACGACGCGGTACGCCGACGAGGCCGGCGTCTCCGGCCCGTCGTCGTCGGCGCCCGCGCAACCGGCGAGCACCAGCGCGGCCACGAGCAGGAGGGCGACGGCTCTCATCGGTCCACCGGGGCCGGGGAGGGTTCCGCGTCCTCGTCGGTGAACGGTGTGCCGCCGCCGAAGGAGTCCGAGACGGCACCGGCGTCGAGGACGCGGTACGGCGAGGAGGCGCTCGCCGCCCGCGCCCGGAGCGCCTCGAGCGGCACCGCCCCACGCGAGGCGACCAGCACGAGGTTGCCCAGGCGGCGCGCCCGGAGGGTCGCCGGCTCGGCGGTGAGCATCAGCTCCGGGAAGGCCGCCCGGATCCCCGCGACGACCCGGCGGCTCCAGCCGAAGGGCGCCCGGTCGGTGACGTTGAGGACGAGCGTCCCGGTCGGGCCGAGCACCCGGGCGGCGTCGAGGAAGAACGCCGCGGTGACCAGGTCACCGGGCACGCGACCGCCGGCGAACGCGTCGACGACCACGACGTCGGCGTACCCGTCCCGCAGGGCGGTGATTCCGCTCCGCCCGTCGACCGGGCGGACCTTGATGCCGCTGCGCGGCGGGAGCGGGAGCTCCTCGCGCACCCGGTCGGTCACGTCGGCGGCCGGCTCCAGCACGACCTGGGCCGAGCGGGGCCGGGTCGCGGCGACGTAGCGCGGCAGGGTCATGGCTGCGCCCCCGACGTGGACGACCCGGATCGGGTCGCCGTCGGGGGCGCAGGCGTCGAGGACGTCGCCGATGCGGCGGACGTACTCGAACTCCAGGTGGCGGGGGTCCTCGAGGTCGACGTGCGACTGGTGCATGCCGTCGAGGCGGAGCAGGAACGTGCCTCCGCGGTCCCCGGGGACGATCTCGCAGGACGTCACATGGTCAAGCGTCGCACCTCAGGGAGTCAGCTCGCCTCCGGCTCCTCCAGGTCGGGCAGGTCCATGCCCTCGGTCACACAGTCGCGCAGCGACTCGCTCGAGACCGAGTCCAGGGCGTCGCGGTCCTCCTCGCTCGGGTCGTAGTCCTCGTCCTGGTCGACGATCGCCTGGAGCGCCTCGTCGGACAGGTCGGAGTCGTGGAAGGCCTCGGCGATGCAGTCCGCGACCTTCTCGTCGACGTCGCTGCCCACGAGGTCCCCGGACTGGATGCTCTCGGAAAGCTCGTCGACGGACGGACGGCCGCCGTCCCCTCCGCAGCCGGTGGCGAGGAGGGCGAGGGCCGCGGTCGCGGCGAGGGGGCGGACGAGGCGCTGGGTCAGAGTCATGTGCGGCTTGTTCCCGTCGCCACCCGTCCGAATCAATGGTCCAGACCAGTGCGCGACGTCGCGACGCCGACCGCCCGGCTCGACGTCCGCGGAGCCGCCGGAGGGCCGCGGCCGGGCAGCCGCTAGCGTGACCGGTCCGATGACGTCCTGGCGCCTCGCGGTCGGCACCCTGACCGCCCTCCCCGTCGGCGCGGTCGGCGCGGTCG
>JAEZKN010000028.1 GCA_023415395.1 Actinomycetes bacterium | reverse complement strand
GCTGCAGGCCGTGGTGGCGGCCGGCGTGGCGGAGCCGGTGGTGGTCGACCTGTGCACCGGGTCCGGCGCCATCGCCAAGGCGATCGCGACCGAGGTGCCCCAGGCCCGCGTGCACGCCGTCGAGCTCAGCGAGGACGCCCTGGCCTGGGCCGAGCGCAACCTCGCCGGCACGGGCGTCGACCTGCGCCAGGGCGACTTCGCGACGGCGTTCGACGACCTGGCCGGCACGGTGGACGTCATCACGTGCAACCCGCCGTACGTCCCGCTCGAGGCGTGGGAGTCCGTGGCCCCGGAGGCCCGCGACCACGACCCGCACCTCGCGCTCTTCTCCGGCGACGACGGCCTGGACGCGATCCGGGTGCTCGCCGAGCGCGCCGCGGTCCTGCTGCGGCCCGGGGGCGTGGTCGGCTTCGAGCACGCGGACGTGCAAGGGGAGTCGGCCCCCGCGGTGTTCGCCGCGACCGGCCGCTGGGCCGACGTGCGCGACCACGCCGACCTGGCAGGTCGGCCACGCTTCACGACCGCGAGGCTGGCACGATGAGCCCTGTGATGGCGAAGTGAGCGAGCGCTACCCGACCGGCACCGACGAGGAGCGCGAGGAGGCGGTCGAGGCCGCCACGCTCGCCGTGCAGCGCGGCGAGCTGGTCGTGCTGCCCACCGACACCGTCTACGGCATCGGTGCCGACGCGTTCGACCCCGCCGCCGTCCGCGCGCTGCTGCTCGCCAAGGGCCGTGGCCGCGAGATGCCGCCGCCGGTGCTGGTGAGCGCCGCGACCACGCTGGACGCCCTGGCCACCCGGGTCCCCGGCTACGCCCGCGCGCTCGTGGAGGAGTTCTGGCCCGGTCCGCTGACCGTGGTCTGCCACCAGCAGACCTCCCTCCAGTGGGACCTCGGCGACACCCGCGGCACCGTCGCGGTGCGCATGCCCGACCACGACGTGGCCCGCGAGATCCTCGAGCGCACCGGCCCGTTGGCGGTCAGCTCGGCCAACAAGACCGGCCTGCCGGCCGCCACCGACGCCGACCAGGCCGAGCAGATGCTCGGCGACGACGTCGCCGTGGTCGTCGACGCCGGCGAGGCGCCCGGGGGAGAGGCGTCCACCATCGTCGACTGCACCGGCAGCCAGGGACGCGTCCTGCGTCTCGGCGCGCTCTCCCTCGAGCAGCTCAACGCCGTGCTGGAGCCGCTCGGGGCGACCCTGACGGACGAAGGCTGAGGCGTTGAGGGAGTACCTCCTCGTCTTCCTCGTCGCCGCCGCCGCGACCTACCTCCTCACGGTGGTCGCGCGCGAGATCGCGCTGCGCACCGGGGCGGTGGCGAAGGTCCGCGACCGCGACGTGCACGCGGTGCCGATCCCCTACCTCGGCGGCCTGGCGATGCTGGGAGGCCTGGTGACGGCCTACATCGTGGCCCAGCAGCTGCCCTTCCTGTCCCGCAGCGCCCCGTTCGTCTTCCGCGACGCCGGCATCGTGCTCATCGCGGGGGCGTTGATCTGTGCGGTCGGGGTCCTCGACGACCTCTTCGAGCTGGACGCGCTCACGAAGCTCGGGGGACAGGTGCTGGCCGCCGGCTTCCTCATCGCCTTCGGGATCCAGTACTACTTCTTCCCCGGCCCCGACGACGTGCAGTACACCATCGACAACGCCCAGGGGGCGTTGCTGACGGGCTTCGTGGTCGTCGCGACCGTGAACGCCGTGAACTTCGTCGACGGTCTGGACGGACTGGCCGCCGGCGTGGTCGGGATGGGCGCGGCGGCGTTCTTCGTCTACTGCTACCAGCTGTCGAGCTTCAACAACGTGACGCTGGCGACCACGGGGGCGCTGCTCAGCGCCTCGCTGGCCGGCGTGTGCGCGGGCTTCCTGCCGCACAACTTCCACCAGGCGCGGCTCTTCATGGGGGACAGCGGCTCGATGCTCATCGGCCTGGTCCTCTCGGCCAGCGCGGTGACGCTCACCGGCCAGTTCTCGGCCAGCCAGATCAGCGAGGGTGCCGCCGGCTCGCAGGCCAGCCTGCTCCCGACGCTGCTGCCGCTGCTGCTGCCGATCTCGATCCTGATCGTGCCGATCCTGGACCTGGTGCTCGCCGTGGTCCGCCGGACCCGGGCCGGGCGCTCGCCGTTCGCCCCGGACAAGCAGCACCTGCACCACCGGCTGCTCGAGATCGGCCACTCCCACCGTCGGGCCGTCGTGATCATGTGGATGTGGGCCGCCCTTGTCGCCTTCGGCACCGTGCTGATCAGCCTGTACGGCGACGAGCCGGGCATGTGGGTGGCGCTGGCCGCGGGAGCCGCGGTGACGGTCGTGATGACGTTCCTGCTCCCGAAGCTCCACCGCCCCGGGGCGCCCGCACCCGAGGCGGGGATCGCCCCCTCGCCGGAGGCGTGACCAGGGGTTGGCCCAGGGGTTGGATCGTTCCGTTTTCGGCCCGCCGGGACCTTGTGCTAGTTTTCACAAGCGCCCAGGGACCCCGTCTTTGGGCCGCCGCACCGACCGCCACTAGAACGGCCGCCACCATGACGACCGCCACCGCCACCACACCGCGGGACCCCGGGTTCCGCGCTCTGGTCCGCGCGGCTCTGGTGACGATCCTGGTCGGTCTGGCCATCACGCTCGTCGCCGCGCTCACCGCCGGCTCCGACGCCGCCTGGGGCGCCCTCGTGGGCACCGTCCTGGTCGCCGGGGTCTTCGGCTTCGGCTCGTTCACGGTCAACCTCGTCGCGACCGTGGTGCCCGCGGCGGCGCTGCTGGTCGCGCTCCTCACCTACGTCCTCCAGGTCCTCGTCATGGGCCTGGTCTTCGTGGGCCTCAACCGCTCGGGCCTGCTCGACGAGGCCATCGACCGGGCCTGGGTGGGTGGGACCGTCATCGCCGGGACCATCGCCTGGCTGGCCGTGCAGGTGGTCGTCGCGACCACGCGCCGCATCCCCGTCTACGACCTGCCGGAGCAGGCCCCCGCCACGGCGGCCGCGGCCGGCGCCCACCGTTCGGAGGGGGGTGAAGCGTGACCGCTCGCGACTGCTATTGTCCGGGGCGCCATGAGTCAGCAGAATCCGTCGGCTGCTCCTCAGGACGATCGCCCGAAAGGCGATCCGTGGCACGCGTTCGGATACATCGTGTCCGGGGTCGCGGTCTACGGCTTCCTGGGGTGGCTGCTGGACCGGTGGCTCGGGACGAGCTTCCTGGTCGCCGTCGGGATCCTGATCGGCGCCGGCCTCGGGATCTACCTCACGTTCCACCGCTTCAACCGCGCGCAACCCGAGCAGCCCCCCACTCCACCGCACGACCAGAAGTAGAGGAGAACCGGTGACCAACGCAGCCTACGTGGTGCGCACCGCCGACGACGGGCACGGCTTCACCCCGCCGGGCCCGCAGGACTTCGATCTGCCCGCCGTCTTCGGCGGTGACGGGCACTTCGAGATGTTCGGCCAGTCGTTCACCAGCGGCGTCACCAAGCCGATGCTCCAGATCGTGCTGTCGGCCGTGCTGATCTTCGCGCTGTTCTACTTCGCCTCGCGCAAGCGGGCGATGGTCCCCGGCAAGCTGCAGTTCGCCGGCGAGGCCGGGTACGGCTTCGTGCGCAACTCGATCAGCCGCGAGATCATCGGCAGCCACGACTTCCAGCGGTTCGTGCCGTACCTGTTCACGCTGTTCTTCTTCATCCTGCTGAACAACTTCTTCGCGACGATCCCGTTCCTGCAGTTCCCGACGTTCTCGCGCTCGGGCATGGTCTACGGCCTCGCGATCCTCAGCTGGCTGATCTACAACTACGTCGGCATCCGCAAGCACGGCTTCGTCGGCTACCTCAAGCTCCAGACGGTGCCGGCCGGCATCGCGGGGCCGATGCTGCTGCTGCTCGTGCCGCTGGAGTTCATGTCGAACATCCTGGTCCGCCCGGTCACGCTGGCGCTCCGTCTGTTCTGCAACATGTTCGCCGGCCACCTGCTGCTGATCCTGTTCGCGCTCGGCGGCGAGTACCTCATCGTCGAGATGGGCGGCGCCTACATCGGCGTCGGCGCGCTGGCGTGGGTCCTCTTCATCGCCGTGGCGTTCCTGGAGATCCTGATCCAGTTCCTCCAGGCCTACGTCTTCGTCCTGCTGAACGCCATGTACATCCAGGGCGCGCTCGCGGACGAGCACTGAGCCCCAACGTTTTTCACACCTGAAGTAGAAACAACCGAAAGGAAATCGCCGTGGACGGCAACCTCAACATGATCGGGTACGGCCTGGCTGCGATCGGCCCCGGTGTCGGCATCGGCCTGATCTTCGCCGCCTACATCAGCGGTGTCGCGCGTCAGCCGGAGGCCCAGAGCCGCCTGCAGTCGATCGCGATCCTGGGCTTCGCCCTCGCCGAGGCGCTCGCGATCATCGGTATCGCGCTCGCGTTCGTCCTCTGACCGGTCCGACCCCTCACGCGTTCGTAGGACCCCGGAAGGACCTGCCATGCATGCATTGATCGCCGTGCCGTCGGTGAAGGCGGGCGGAGAGCTCAACCCGCTGCTGCCCCACGCCGCCGAGATCGTTCTCTCGCTGGTCGTGTTCGGCCTGCTGTTCTTCGCGGTCAAGAAGTTCGTCGTCCCGAACTTCGAGACCACCTACGAGGAGCGCACCCGCGCGATCGAGGGCGGCCTGGCCGCGGCCGAGACCAAGCAGGCGGAGGCCGACGCCAAGCTCGCCGAGCTCGAGCAGCAGCTCGCCGACGCCCGCCACGAGGCCGCGCGCATCCGTGAGGAGGCGCGCGAGCAGGGGGCGCAGATCATCGCCGAGATGCGCGACCAGGCCCAGGCCGACGCCGCGCGGATCGTCGAGACCGGCAAGGCCCAGATCGAGGCCGAGCGGCAGCAGGCGGTCACCGCCCTGCGTGCCGAGGTCGGGTCGCTCGCGACCAGCCTGGCCGGACGCATCGTGGGCGAGAGCCTCGAGGACGACGACCGCTCGGCGCGGGTCGTGGAGCGCTTCCTCGCCGACCTGGAGACCATCCAGGCCGCTGACGCCGCGGGCAACGGAGCGAGCTGATGGTCCAGCAGCTGAGCTCCCTGCGTGGCTCCTCCGCGGAGGCGCTGCAGGTCCTCGGCGACCGCGTCGACACCGACAGCCGCACGCTGGAGGACTTCGCGGGTCTCGGCCGGGACCTCTTCGCCCTGGCCGAGCTGCTCCGCACCCAGCCCGCCCTGCGCCGAGCCGTCACCGACGTCTCGACGCCGGCCGAGGCCAAGGCGGCGCTGGTGCGCGACCTCCTCGGTGACAAGGTCGGCGCCGCCGCGCTCGACGTCCTCGCCGAGGGCGTCGGGCTGCGCTGGGTCGCCGCGCGCGACCTCGCGGACGCGCTCGAGCACCTCGGGGTCATCGCCGTCGTCCGGTCCGCCGGGCGGCGCGAGTCGGCCCGGCTCTCCGACGAGCTCTTCGTCGTGGGCCAGGTCGTGGAGGAGAACGCCGACCTCCGCATCGCCCTGTCGGACCCCGTGCGCTCGGCCGAGGACAAGCGGGCCATGCTCCGCGGCCTCCTCGAGGGCCGCGCGCTGCCGGCGTCGGTGACGCTGCTGGAGCAGGCCCTGGCCGGGTCGTTCCGCTCCTTCCACGCCGCCGTCACGCAGTACCAGAAGGTCGCCGCCGCCACCCAGGGTGAGAACGTCGCCCTGGTGCGGACCGCCCGGCCGCTCAGCGACACCGAGCGCAGCCGGCTCGAGCAGGCGCTCAGCGCCCAGTACGACCGCCCGGTGCACCTCAACATCGAGGTCGACCCGGCCCTGCTCGGCGGCATGCGCATCGAGATCGACGACGACGTGATCGACGGGACGGTCGCCGCCCGCCTCGACGACGCCCGACGCAAGCTGGCCGGCTGACGCCGACTCCCCAGCAGCCAGCCCCACAGCCAGCACTGAACACCACGAGATCCCAAGAGAGTAGGGACAGACCATGACGGAGCTTTCGATCCGGCCGGACGAGATCCGTGACGCGCTGCAGAAGTTCGTGTCGGACTACCAGCCCGACGCCGCCAGCAAGGAAGAGGTCGGCACCGTCGCCCAGGCCGGCGACGGCATCGCGCGCGTGAGCGGCCTCCCCTCGGCGATGGCCAACGAGCTGCTGGAGTTCGAGGACGGCACCATGGGCCTCGCGCTCAACCTCGACACCCGCGAGATCGGCGTCGTCATCCTCGGTGACTTCGAGGGCATCGAGGAGGGCCAGACGGTCCGCCGCACCGGCGAGGTCCTCTCGGTCCCCGTGGGTGACAACTTCCTGGGCCGCGTGGTCGACCCGCTCGGCAAGCCGATCGACGGCCTCGGCGAGATCGAGGCCGAGGCCCGGCGCGCGCTCGAGCTCCAGGCGCCCACGGTCATGCAGCGCAAGTCGGTGCACGAGCCGATGGCGACCGGGATCAAGGCCATCGACGCCATGACCCCGATCGGCCGCGGCCAGCGCCAGCTGATCATCGGCGACCGCGCGACCGGCAAGACCACGATCGCCATCGACACGATCATCAACCAGAAGCAGAACTGGGAGTCGGGCGACCCGACCAAGCAGGTCCGCTGCATCTACGTCGCGATCGGCCAGAAGGGCTCGACCATCGCCTCGGTGCGTGGCGCCCTCGAGGAGGCCGGCGCGCTGGAGTACACCACGATCGTCGCCTCGCCGGCGTCGGACAGCGCGGGCTTCAAGTACCTCGCTCCCTACACGGGCTCGGCCATCGGCCAGCAGTGGATGTACGACGGCAAGCACGTCCTGATCGTCTTCGACGACCTGACCAAGCAGGCCGAGGCCTACCGCGCCGTGTCGCTGCTGCTGCGCCGCCCGCCGGGCCGTGAGGCCTACCCGGGTGACGTCTTCTACCTGCACAGCCGCCTGCTGGAGCGCTGCGCGAAGCTGTCGGACGAGCTCGGTGCCGGCTCGATGACCGGCCTGCCGATCATCGAGACCAAGGCCAACGACGTGTCGGCCTACATCCCGACCAACGTCATCTCGATCACCGACGGCCAGATCTTCCTCCAGTCCGACCTGTTCGCGGCCAACCAGCGCCCGGCGATCGACGTCGGTGTGTCGGTCTCGCGCGTGGGTGGCTCGGCGATGACCAAGGCGATGAAGGCCGTCACCGGCTCGCTGAAGGTCGACCTGGCCCAGTTCCGCGCGATGGAGGCGTTCGCGATGTTCGCCTCCGACCTCGACGCGGCCTCGCGCCAGCAGCTCGACCGTGGTCAGCGCCTGATGGCCCTGCTCAAGCAGCCGGCCTACTCGCCCTACCCGGTCGAGGAGATGACCGTCTCGCTGTGGCTGGGCACCACCGGCCGCCTGGACAAGGTCCCCGTCGACGACGTGCTCCGCTTCGAGCGCGAGTTCCTCGACTTCCTGCGTCGCTCGCACGACGGCATCCTCGCGACCATCCGCGAGACGCTGAAGTTCGAGGACGACACCGAGACCTCGCTCGAGGACGCCTACAACGCGTTCCTCGACCAGTTCGAGACCTCCGACGGTGGCTCGATCAAGATCGGCCACGAGCCCGAGGCCGAGGCGCTGGCGGACGAGGACCTCGAGCAGGAGCAGATCGTCAAGCAGAAGCGGAGCTGACGGTGGCCGTATCGCTGCGTGAGTACCGCGCGCGGATCAAGTCGACGGAGTCGATGAAGAAGATCACGCGTGCCATGGAGCTCATTGCTGCGTCCCGCATCATCAAGGCGCAGCAGCGGGCGCAGTCGGCCGCGCCGTACGCCCGTGAGCTGACCCGTGCGGTGTCGGCGGTGGCGACGTACTCCAACGTCGACCACCCGCTGACCACCGAGCCCGAGAACCCCAAGCGGGCCGCGATCCTCATCGTGACCAGCGACCGGGGTCTCGCGGGCGCCTACTCCTCGAGCGTGCTCAAGGAGGCCGAGCGCCTCGCGGAGCGCATCCGCGGCGAGGGCAAGGAGATCTCGACCTACATCTGCGGCCGCAAGGGCGAGGCGTACTACAAGTTCCGCAACCGCCCCGTGGTGCGGGCGTGGACCGGGTTCTCCGACCAGCCGTCCTACGAGGCGGCCCGCGAGATCGGCGAGACGCTCATCGCGGCCTTCCTCGACGAGGACGGCGAGCACCGGGTGGACGAGGTGCACCTGGTCTACACGCGGTTCCGCTCGATGCTGACCCAGGAGCCCACCGCGGTGCGGCTGCTGCCGCTGGAGGTCGTCGACGGTGAGGCGAAGCCCGACGCCGCCGACGTGCTCCCGCTCTACGAGTTCGAGCCCTCGCCCGAGGCGGTCCTGGACAACCTGCTCCCGCAGTACGTCCAGAGCCGGATCTTCTTCGCGCTGCTCCAGGCGGCGGCCTCCGAGCTGGCGGCTCGGCAGAAGGCGATGAAGTCGGCCACGGACAACGCGGACGAGCTCATCAAGAAGTACACCCGAATCGCCAACCAGGCCCGCCAGGCCGGTATTACCCAGGAAATCAGCGAGATCGTCGGAGGCGTCAACGCGCTCGCCGACGCCCAAGCGGGGAGTGAGTGAAGGACATGACTGCCACGATCGAAGAGACCCAGGGCACCGGCGCCGCCGGCGTCGGCCGCATCGCGCGGGTCTTCGGGCCCGTCGTGGACGTCGAGTTCCCCGTGGACGCGATGCCCGAGATCTACAACAAGCTCGAGGTGGAGATCACCCTCGGCGGCGAGACCTCGCGTCTCCCGCTGGAGGTCGCCC
>JAEZKN010000017.1 GCA_023415395.1 Actinomycetes bacterium | reverse complement strand
CGCCCGCCGAGCAGCAGGAAGCCGCCGAAGGCGAGGGCGTAGCCGGTGACGATCCAGGTCAGGTTGGCGTCGTCGATGTTCAGGTCGCTGCCGATGTAGGGCAGGGCGATGTTGGCGATGGAGGCGTCGAGCACCACCATCAGCTGGGCCACCGAGATGAGCACGAGGGCCCATCCCAGGTGGAGCTTCTTGCCCGAGCCGGTCTGCTCGGCGCTGGCCACGTCGGTCATGAGGGTGTCCTTCAGGTGGAGTGTCAGGAACGGGCCGGGGCGCGGGTGGCGGCCGGCAGGAGGATCTGGTCGATCACACGGGTGATGAGGTCGTCGTCCGGTGTCTCGCCCATGACGAAGACGCGGTGCAGGACGATGCCGGCCAGGGCCGGCTCGAGCAGGGACAGGTCGGCGTCCTCGCGGAGCTCGCCGCGCTCGCGGGCGCGCTCCCAGATCTGTTGCGAGGCCGCGATCTTGGGGCCGACCACCTGGGCCCGGAACGCGGCGCCGAACTCGGCGTCGCGGGCGATGGCGGTCAGCACGGCGGCGAACACGGCGATCGACTGCGGGTCACCCAGGCCACCCTCGCCGCACATCAGCCCGCGCAGGTCGTCGCGGAGGCTCCCGGTGTCGGGGATCTCCGTGGGGCCCTTGCTGTGCTGGAGCGCGTCGATGACGAGGCTGACCTTGTTGGTCCACCTGCGGTAGAGCGTCGCCTTCGAGGCCTTGGCGCGCGCGGCCACGGCGTCCATCGTGAGCCGGTCGTAGCCGACGTCGGCCAGGACCTCGAGGGTGGCGTCGAGGATCTCCAGCTCGCGGTCACCCGCGACCCGGGGGCGCTCGGTGGGGGACATCGTGATCCTTGGTGGTCGGCAGTCGTTCACAGAGATGAAACGAAACGGTTTCGTTTCATCTCGAACAGGCTAGGCGCACCACCCATTCCGCTCCAACCGACTTTTCTCGGATTTCTTCCGTTCCCGCCCGGAAGTGGTCTGGACCGGAGCGTGCGAGCGACCGTCCTCGCCGGTGTCGACGGGCCCCGGCACAATGGCCCCGTGAGCGACCCCGCAACTGGCAAGGTGACGGACCCGCGCGAGGAGCACCGCCTGATCGCCGAGCAGGTCGAGGAGGCGCGGTGGCGCTACTACGTCCTCGACAGCCCGACGCTCGACGACGCCGAGTTCGACCTGCTGATGCGCCGGCTCGAGGAGCTCGAGGAGGAGCTGCCGGAGCTGCGCACCCCCGACTCGCCGACGCAGAAGGTCGGGGGCGCGGTCTCGACCGAGTTCACCGCGGTCGACCACCTCCAGCGGATGGAGAGCCTGGACAACGCGTTCTCCTTCGAGGAGCTCGCGGCGTGGCACGCCCGGCTGGCCCGGGACGGCGTGACCGACCCGGCGCTGCTCTGCGAGCTCAAGGTCGACGGGCTCGCGATCAACCTGCTCTACGAGGACGGCCGCCTGGTCCGCGCCCTCACCCGCGGCGACGGCACCACGGGCGAGGACGTCACGCCGAACGTGAAGACGATCGACACCGTGCCCCACCGGCTGCGGGGCACCGAGGAGTTCCCGGTCCCGGCCCTGGTCGAGGTGCGCGGGGAGGTCTTCCTCCCGGTCGAGGCGTTCCTGCGGCTCAACGACTCGCTCCTCGAGGCCGGCAAGGCGCCGTTCGCCAACCCCCGCAACTCCGCGGCCGGGTCGCTGCGCCAGAAGGACCCCCGGGTCACCGCCACCCGCGCGCTCGGCATGGTCTGCCACGGGATCGGGGCGCGGCGCGGCTTCGAGCCGCAGGCCCAGTCGCACGCCTACGAGGCGCTCGCCACGTGGGGCCTCCCGGTCTCCGAGCAGGTGCGGGTCGTCCCGACGCTGCAGGACGTCGAGGCGTACGTCGCGCACGCCGGCGAGCACCGGCACTCGATCGTGCCCTACGAGATCGACGGGGTCGTGGTGAAGGTCGACGACGTCGCGCTCCAGCGCCGGCTCGGGTCCACGAGCCGGGCACCGCGGTGGGCGATCGCCTTCAAGTACCCGCCCGAGGAGGTGAACGCCAAGCTCCTCGAGATCCGCGTGAACGTGGGCCGCACCGGCCGCGTCACGCCGTACGGCGTGATGGAGCCGACCAAGGTGGCCGGGTCCACGGTCGAGAACGCCACGCTCCACAACTTCCACGAGGTCGAGCGCAAGGACGTGCGCCCGGGCGACACCGTCATCCTGCGCAAGGCGGGCGACGTGATCCCCGAGATCCTCGGCCCGGTCCTCGACCTGCGCCCCGAGGGCGCGGCGCCCTGGCAGCCGCCCACCACGTGCCCCTCCTGCGACACGCCGCTGGCGCAGCAGAAGGAGGGCGACAAGGACATGCGGTGCCCCAACCACGAGAAGTGCCCGGGGCAGGTGCGTGAGCGGGTGTTCTTCGTGGCCGGACGCAACGCGTTCGACATCGAGGGACTCGGCTACGAGGCGGCGACCGCGCTGCTCGACGCGGGCGTGATCACCAACGAGGGCGACGTGTTCGACCTCGACGAGGCGAGCCTGCGCGCGACCGACCTCTTCACCCGTGCGCCGAAGAAGGGCGAGGAGGGCCCCCAGCTCAGCGCCAACGGCCAGCGGCTGCTCGCCAACCTGCGCAGCCGGCTCGACGTGCCCCTGTGGCGGGTGCTCGTCGCGCTCTCGATCCGCCACGTGGGCCCGACCGCCGCGCGTGCCCTGGCCACCGAGTTCGGCTCGATGACGGCGATCCGGGCGGCGACCGAGGAGCAGCTGGCGGCGGCCGAGGGCGTCGGCCCGACGATCGCCGAGGCGGTGATCGAGTGGTTCAAGGAGCCGTGGCACGTCGAGATCGTCGACAAGTGGGCCGCGGCCGGCGTCAGCATGGAGGACGTGCGCGACGAGTCCGTCCCGCGCACCCTCGAGGGCCTCACCGTGGTCGTCACCGGATCGCTGGTCGACTTCAGCCGCGACTCTGCCAAGGAGGCCATCTTGTCGCGCGGCGGCAAGGCGGCCGGCTCGGTGTCGAAGAAGACCGACTACGTCGTCGTGGGCGACAACGCCGGCTCCAAGGCCGACAAGGCCGAGCAGCTGGGCGTCCCGATCCTCGACGAGGCCGGCTTCAAGGCCCTGCTCGAGGGTGGACCCGCTCAGCTCTCGTAGGTCTGGTTCCCGTAGCGCAGGTCGGTGGGCTCCACGCCGCCGCCCTCGGCGGGGACGGTGGCCTCGTCGGTGGTGCACTCGCCGGTGGCGGTGTCGCAGGTGACGACGTGGCGCTCGACCACGCGGAACAGGTCGCCGTCGGGGGACCAGCCGAAGTCGAAGGCGCCCCCGTCGAGGGTGACCTTGGTGCCGGCGTCGACGTCGTGGACGTCGACGCCGCCGCCAGGAGCGTCGATGGCGGCGAAGCGACCGTCGGGGGAGAGGTTGAGGTAGCCGAAGCGCGCGCCCTCCACCGTCAGGAGCACTCGGCCGGTCGCGACGTCGACGACCGTCTTGGCCTTCCCGTCCTCGCCCACCGCGCGCCCACCGGAGACGTCCGGGTAGCCGGGCGCGATGACGTCGGTGGTGCCGACCTCGCCGGTGCGCCAGTCGACCGTCCTCGCGACGTCCGCGGTGCCGACGAAGACGGTGTCGCCGGAGAGTGCGACCGGGGGCGCGGACCAGCCGCCCCACTTCTTCGCGTCCGGCACCGGCACCCGCGCAACCTCCTCGTCGGTGGCGACGTCGTGGACGACGACCTCGACGGTGCCGTCGATGACGACGGCGTAGGCGAGGTAGGGCTGGGCCGGGTCGATGCCGGGCACGACCTCCTCGGTCACCACGGAGACGTCCCGGACGGTGCCGTCGTCGGTGACCAGCGAGAACCGCTGCTCGCCCCCACCGTCGCTCCAGTTGTTGTCGCCGTGCCGGACCAAGAGCCCTGCCGAGGTGTAGTAGGTCGACTTGATCGCCTTGTCGTCGATCCGCGCGCTCCGGGTCCCGCCGTCCCAGAAGACGGTCGTCCCGAGCGTGAAGACCGCGCCCTCGCCGGTGCTGGGGCCGGCCGGCTGGACGGCACGGCCCCCGTCGTCAGCGAGCTCGCCGACGGCGTACCCGGCACCGGCGGTGAGGACCGCGACCGTGGCGACCACGGCGACGCCGCGGGTCAGCCGGCGTCGGCGGCGCAGCCCGTGGCCCTGCGCGAGGACGCGATCGGCGGGCGGGGCGGGCACGACGAGGTGCTCGGCCTCGTCGCGGAGGAGGGTGGAGAGGCGCTCAGTCATGACGGGCTCCTTCGGTCATCGAGACGACGGCGTCGCCGAGCAGCACCCGCAGGCGGTTCAGCGCGTCGGAGGTCTGGCTCTTCACGGTGCCCTCGCTGATGCCGAGGGCGTGCGCGACGTCGCGGACGCTGAGGTCGTCGTAGTAGCGCAGCACCACGACCGCACGCTGGCGCGGCGGCAGGGTGCGCAGCGCGTCGACGACGGCGGGCCGGTCGCTGGGGTCGTGCTCGTGCCCGGTCTCGGGCAGGGTCTCGCTGGGGTGCTCGTTGCGCCACGAGCGCCGCCGGAACCACGAGGCCGCGGTGTTCGCCAGCACCACGCGGGCGTACGCCGGAGCCGCCTCGGGCTCGCGCACCCGGTGCCACGAGGCGTAGGTCTTCGCCAACGCCGACTGGACCAGGTCCTCGGCCAGCTGGTGCTCGCCGAGCATCAGGTACGCCGTGCGGTAGAGACCCGGCCACGCCGCGTGGACGAACTCGGTGAACTCCTCGTCGTTCACGCTGCTTCTCGCCATCGATCCTCCTCGTGCCGTCACAGCACAAGACGCGGCGGCCCCGGCATCGGTTGGGTCGTCACCCGGACGGGCGAGAGTGAGTCGGTTTCGGACCCGGGACGACGGTATCCGTGAGACGGTGCGCCGGTGACCATCCTCACGCGTCTCGCCGCCGTCTCCGCGACCGCCGCGATCCTCGCCGTCCCCACGCTCACCGCCTCTTCCGCCGCGGCCGCCGGGGCTGCCCCGGCCGCGCCCGCGAAGAAGTGGGGCGTGATCGCCAAGGCCTGGGGCGCCAAGCAGCAGGCCTGCAAGGTCTCGGTCCGAGGTGGCGAGGCCTGGAAGGTCTTCACGCGGGTGGTCAACGGCCGCACCGCCGAGGTCGGCGTGGGTCTCATGGTCAACCTCGACGGTGAGTCGACCGACATCCGGTTCGCGACTCCCCTCACGGCCAAGGGCAAGACCTCCAAGGCCGGCTCGGTCGTGCTGCCCGTGGCCGACGGCTACACCCTCGTGGCCTTCCAGTTCCAGGGGGCGATGGGGGACGGCGGCGAGATCGGGATCGGCAAGATCCGCAAGTGCTGACGGGCGGGGGTCGGCCCGGGGAGCGCTGCTCCTAGGATTGGCCCCATGCCTGAAATCACCCGAGACGAGGTCGCCCACCTGGCGAACCTCGCCCGGATCGACCTCTCCGACGAGGAGCTCGACCACCTGGCGCCGCAGCTGACGGTGATCTTGGAGTCGGTCGCCTCGATCAGCGGCGTCGCCGGTGACGACATCCCGCCGACCTCGCACGCGCTGCCGCTCACGAACGTCTTCCGCGAGGACGTCGTGACGCCGGGCCTGACCCCGGAGCAGGCGCTGTCCGGCGCCCCCGAGGTCGAGGAGCAGCGCTTCTCGGTCCCGCGCATCCTGGGGGAGGAGCAGTGAGCACCGCGAACCTCGAGGGAGTCGACTGGACCCGGAAGACCGCCGCGGAGATCGCCGACGCGCTCGCCGCCGGCGAGGTCACCTCGGTCGAGGTGACCCAGGCCCACCTGGACCGCATCGCCGCCGTGGACGGCGCGGTGCACGCGTTCCTCCACGTCGACGCCGAGGGCGCGCTCGCCCAGGCCGCGGAGTCCGACGCGCGCCGCGCGGCCGGGACGCCGCGCTCCGGGCTCGACGGGGTCCCGATCGCGGTCAAGGACGTGCTCACCACCGAGGGCCTGCCGACCACCTGCGGGTCGAAGATCCTCGAGGGCTGGATCCCGCCCTACGACGCGACCGTCGTACGCCGGCTGCGCGAGGCTGGTCTGCCGATCCTCGGCAAGACGAACATGGACGAGTTCGCCATGGGCAGTTCGACCGAGCACTCGGCGTACGGCGCCACCCACAACCCGTGGGACCTCGACCGGATCCCGGGCGGCTCGGGCGGCGGCTCGGCCGCCGCGGTGGCCGCCTTCGAGGCCCCCCTGGCCATCGGCACCGACACCGGTGGCTCGATCCGCCAGCCGGGCGCCGTCACCGGCACCGTCGGGGTGAAGCCGACCTACGGCGGCGTCTCGCGCTACGGCCTCGTGGCGCTGGCCAACTCCCTGGACCAGGCCGGCCCGGTGACCCGGACCGTCCTGGACTCCGCGCTGCTGCACGAGGTCATCGGCGGGCACGACCCGCTGGACTCCACCAGCATCGACCAGCCGCTCCCGCCGCTGGTCGAGGCGGCGCGGCAGGGTGCCTCCGGCGACCTGTCCGGCCTCAAGGTCGGCGTGATCACCGAGCTGGCGGGCGAGGGATGGCAGCCGGGCGTGATGACCCGCTTCCAGGAGTCGGTCGACCTGCTGGTCAAGGCCGGCGCCGAGGTCGTCGAGGTGTCCTGCCCGAGCTTCGTGCACGCGCTGGCGACCTACTACCTCATCCTCCCGGCCGAGGCGTCGAGCAACCTCGCGAAGTTCGACGCGATGCGCTACGGCCTGCGGGTGTGGCCCCAGGAGGGTGCGAGCGCCGAGGAGGTGATGCGGGCGACCCGCGACGCCGGCTTCGGCGACGAGGTCAAGCGCCGCATCATCCTGGGCACCTACGCCCTCTCCAGCGGCTACTACGACGCCTACTACGGCCAGGCGCAGAAGGTGCGCACGCTGATCTCGCGGGACTTCGAGGCGGCGTTCGAGCAGGCCGACGTGCTGGTCTCGCCGACCGCGCCGACCACGGCGTTCAAGCTGGGCGAGAAGCTCGACGACCCCATCGCGATGTACCTCAACGACCTCGCGACCATCCCGGCCAACCTGGCCGGCGTCCCGGGCATCTCCGTCCCCAGCGGCCTCGCCGAGGAGGACGGCCTGCCGGCCGGCTTCCAGATCCTGGCGCCAGCGCTCGCCGACGACCGGCTCTACCGCGTCGGCGCGGCGCTGGAGAAGCTGCTGCTGGACCAGTGGGGCGCCCCCCTGCTCGACAAGGCCCCCGCCCTGGAGGAGACCCGATGACGGACACCCTGGTTGCCTTCGACGACGTCCTGGCGTCGTACGACCCGGCGATGGGCCTCGAGGTCCACGTCGAGCTCAACACCGCGTCGAAGATGTTCTGCGGCTGCCCGACCGAGTTCGGCGCCGAGCCCAACACCCAGGTCTGCCCGACCTGCCTGGGCCTGCCGGGCGCGATGCCGGTCGTCAACCGCAAGGCCGTGGAGTCGGCGATCCGGATCGGGCTGGCGCTCAACTGCGAGATCGCGGAGTGGTGCCGGTTCGCGCGGAAGAACTACTTCTACCCCGACATGCCGAAGAACTTCCAGACCTCGCAGTACGACGAGCCGATCTGCTTCGAGGGCTACATGGACGTCGACGTGGACGGTGAGACCTTCCGCGTCGAGATCGAGCGCGCCCACATGGAGGAGGACACCGGCAAGTCGCTGCACGTCGGTGGCGCCACCGGCCGCATCCACGGCGCCGACCACTCGCTGGTCGACTACAACCGTGCCGGCATCCCGCTCATCGAGATCGTCACCAAGCCCATCCTCGGCGCCGGCGCGAAGGCGCCCGAGGTCGCCCGGGCCTACGTGGCCCAGCTGCGCGACCTGATCGTCGCCCTCGGGGTCTCCGACGCCCGGATGGACCAGGGGTCGATCCGGGCCGACGTGAACCTCTCGCTGTCGCCGAAGGGCTCCGGCGTGCTCGGCACCCGCACCGAGACCAAGAACGTCAACTCGCTGCGCTCGGTGGAGCGCGCGGTCCGCTACGAGATGTCGCGGCACGCGGCGGTCCTCGAGGCGGGGGAGAAGATCCTCCAGGAGACCCGCCACTGGCACGAGGACACCGGCATCACCACGAGCGGCCGCGAGAAGTCCGACGCCGAGGACTACCGCTACTTCCCCGAGCCCGACCTGGTGCCGGTGGCACCGAGCCGGGAGTGGGTCGAGGAGCTGCGCGGGACGCTGCCGGAGAACCCGACCGTCCGGCGCGCCCGCCTGCAGGCCGAGTGGGGCTTCTCCGACCTGGAGATGCGCGACACCGTCGGCGCCGGCGCGCTCAACGCGATCGAGGAGACCATCGCGCTCGGCACCGCCCCGCAGGCGGCCCGCAAGTGGTGGCTCGGCGAGCTCGCCCGCCGGGCGAACGAGCAGGGCGTCGAGATCACCGCGCTCCCGGTCGGACCGGCCGAGATCGCCCGGGTCCAGGCGCTGGTCGACGAGGGCACCCTCAACGACAAGCTGGCGCGCCAGGTCTTCGAGGGCCTCTTCGCCGGTGAGGGCACCCCGGACGAGATCGTCGCGGCCCGCGGGCTCGCGATCGTCTCCGCCGAGGGCGCGCTCTCGGCCGCCGTCGACAACGCGATCGCCGCGAACCCCGACGTCGCCGACAAGATCCGCGACGGCAAGGTCGCGGCCGCCGGCGCGCTCATCGGTGCGGTGATGAAGGAGATGCAGGGCCAGGCCGACGCCGGCCGGGTCCGCGAGCTGATCCTGGAGAAGCTGGCGTAGCCGACGGGGGCTATGCTGCGCAGGCACCACGCAAGGCGCACCACAACTCAATCCATCACGCCCGCAGCGGGGGAAGCCGGTCGAAGTCCGGCGCTGACCCGCAACCGTAGGCCCGCCTGACGTCCACGACGAGGCGTGCGAGCCGGAGCACCCGCTGCGTCGCGTCCTGACAACACACGCTGTCGCGGACAGCAGCGGGTGGAGCCGGCGAGCCGGCCCCTCCCGCTGCACGCAGCGGGAAGGAACCCCTTGAAGCGCACGACTCGTGCCCTCGCGGCTCTCGCCGCCGGAGCACTCACGCTCTCCCTCGGCCTCGTGGCCGGCACGGTCGGGACCGCCTCGGCGGCCCCGAAGCAGCCCGATGCCAAGGCAGCGGGCTGGCTGGCCAAGCAGCTCACCGGTGGCCTGGTCCACAACGACGTCTACGACTTCGACGACTACGGCCTCACCGCCGACACCGCCACCGCACTGATCGCCGTCGGCGGTCAGCGCAAGGCCGCGCGCCAGGCCGAGCGAGCGCTCGCGCGCCACGTCGACTCCTGGACCACCGGCGTCGACTTCGGCAGCAGCGACGTCTACGCCGGCTCCGTCGCCAAGGCGGCCGTCTTCGCGATCTCCGCAGGCGCCGACCCCCGCGCCTTCGGCGGCGTCGACCTCGTCGCGCGCCTCGCCGACCGGGTGAGCACCGCCGACGGGATCCGCGGACGGCTCCAGGACGGCACCGAGGGCACCGACTACGCCAACACGCTGGGCCAGGCGTACGCCGTGGCGGCGCTGTCCGAGGCCGGCGACGGCCGGGCGGCCGACGCGGTGTCCTTCCTGCTCGAGCAGCAGTGCTCGCCGGGCTTCTTCCGACTCTACTTCGCCGACGCGTCGGCGGAGGACCAGTCCTGCGACGGCGCGGCGTCCGCCGCGGACCGCGCTGCCGACACCGACGCGACCGCGATCGCGCTGGTCAGCCTCCAGTCGATCGAGCGCCCGTCGACGCAGGTCAAGCAGGCCCGGAAGGCCGCACTGCGCTGGCTGGTCGGCCAGCAGAAGGCCAACGGCAGCTTCGGTGGCGGTCCGACGACCAAGGCCTCCAACGCCAACAGCACCGGCCTGGCCGCCTGGGCGCTCGCCGACGGCGGCAAGTGCCGCCCGGCGAAGAAGGCCGCCGGCTGGCTCCGCAAGCTGCAGAAGAAGAACGGCGCCGTCGCCTACAACCGCAAGGCCTTCCGCGCCGGCATCGACGCCGACACGCGCGACCAGTGGCGCCGCGCGACCAGCCAGGCCGCGCTCGGCCTCGCGACTCCCGGGTGCTGAGGACCTCCGCCATGTCGTGGTCGGGCCGGGTGGCGCGGATCGCCGTCGCGGTGACGC
>JAEZKN010000586.1 GCA_023415395.1 Actinomycetes bacterium | reverse complement strand
GCCCGGCGTCGCGGACGCGGGCGGCGACGGCGGTCAGCCGGTCCAGGTCGTCCCCGGACGCCGCGAGCAGGGCGGCCGCCTCGACGACGTCGAGGGCGGCGCCCCGCTCGGCCCGAGCCAGGGCCCGGCGTACCTGCTGAGGGGTGGGCTGCTCCACTCCTAGAGGCTAACCGGGACCGGCTGCTCCTCCTCGCTCGGCTCCGCCGGACGGACCGGTGGCTTGCGGTCGAGCGCGCTCGGCCACCAGATCCGGCCGCCGAGGTCGAGGTTGAGCGCGGTGACGAGGACCGACCGCACGATCATCGTGTCGAGCAGGACGCCCAGCGCGATGGTCGTGCCGATCTGGAGGGCGAAGGTCAGCGGCATGGTCGCCAGCGCCCCGAAGGTCGCCGCGAGCACGATGCCCGCCGCGGTGATCACGCCGCCGGTCGAGGCGAGCGCGATGAGCGAGCCGCGCCGGGTCCCCTTCGTCACCGTCTCCTCGCGCACCCGGGTCATCAAGAAGATGTTGTAGTCGATGCCCAGGGCGACCAGGAACACGAACGCATAGAGCGGGAACCCGGGATCGGTGTGCGGCCGGTCGAAGACGAAGTCGAACACCAGGCCGGAGATGCCCAGGGCGGCGGCGAAGGACAAGATCACCGTGCCGATCAGGATCAGCGGCGAGGCGAGCGCCCGCAGCAGGCCCATCAGGATCAGCATCACCGCGACCAGCATGATCGGGATGACCACGCGGTTGTCCCGGGCCGAGGCCTCCTCGACGTCGACGGTCACCGCCGTCCAGCCACCCACCTGGGCGTCCGCGCCCTCGACGGAGTGGACCGCGCCGCGGACGTCGTTCACCGCCTCGACCGACTGCGGGTCGAGGGGGTCGGCGGTGAGGTTGGCCAGGATCAGCGCGGTGCCGTCCTCCTCCGCGACGACCGCGGGCTCCTGGATGCCCTCGATGCCCGACATCGACTCGACGACGGCGTCGGCCTGGTCGGCGTTCGCCAGGACCTGGATCGGGGAGCTCGCGTCGACCAGCCCGTGCTCGACCAGGAGCGCGTTGCCGTCGACGGACTCCACGTCCTGCCCGGCGACGTAGGTCTCGTCGTTCGGGATGCCGGAGGTGTCGAGGCGCAGGGCACCGAGCGCGACCACCAGCAGGGCGATCGTGGTGAAGATCCACACGACGCGGGGCCGCGGCGCGATCCGGTTGCCGGTGCGCGCCCAGAAGCCCGACTCGGTCGGCTCGGCGCTGCCGAAGCGCGGGACGAACGGCCAGAACACCCAGCGGCCGCAGATCACCAGCAGCGCGGGCAGCAGGGTGACCATGACGACGAAGGTCACCGCGACGGCCACCGCGTTGGCCGGGCCGAGCCCGGCGGTGGAGTTGAGCTCGGCGAACATCAGGCACAGCAGCCCGACGACGACGGTCGAGGCGCTGGCGAAGATCGCCGGGGCCGCCCGGTGCAGCGCGAAGGCCATCGCCTCGTGCCGGTCCTCGTGGCGGCGCAGCTCCTCGCGGTAGCGGGCGACGAGCAGCAGGGCGTAGTCGGTGCCCGCGCCGATGACGAGCACGGTCATGATGAACTGCGTCTGCCCGTTGATCGTCATGTCGGCGTACCTGGCCAGCAGGTAGAGCACGCCCATGGCGATCCCGAGGCTGACCACGGCGCAGAAGATCGGGAGTGCCCACAGCACGGGGCTGCGGTAGCTGACGAGCAGGATCAGCACGACCGCGCACAGCGTGATCAGCAGCAGGCGGCCGTCCATCCCGGCGAACGCCGCGGCCTGGTCGGCCGTCGTGCCGCCGGCGCCGGCGACGTAGACCTCGACCCCGTCGATGGCGGTGAGGTCGCGCACCTCGTCGGCGACGTCGGGCATGTCCTCCCACAGCTCGTCACCGCGGTTGATCGTGAAGTCGAGCTTCGCGACCTGTCCGTCCTCGGAGACGTAGGGCGCCGGGATCTGCTGCTCCGCGGCGGTCTGGGGGGTGATGACGTTCGAGACGCCCTCGAGCTTCGCGATCTCCGGGGCCTGGCTCTCGATCGCGGCGAGATCGGCCTCGGTGAGACCGGACTCCTTGTAGTAGACGACGGTCGTCACCAGGTCGTTCGGGTCCTGGAAGGTCTCGAGGCGCTGGATGGCCTGGGTCGACTCGGCACTCTCGGGCAGCCAGGACTCGGCCTCGTTGTTCTGGACGCTGGTGAGCTTGCTGGCGAACGAGCCCATGATTCCGACGGTGATCAGCACGGCGACCAGGACGATCCACTTCGTGATCCGGCCGGTGAGCTTGCCTGCGATCTGGATGTGCATAACGGGACTCTCTCAAGGGACGGGGGCAGCGGGCATCGGGGTTTTCCCCTAGTCCGACCGCTTCAGCGTGGCGAAGTCATCGGACACTGATAGGTCGAACGGGGGAGACCGCGATCGACATGCAACCAACCCAAGAGGTCAGTTCTTGACCGCTGCCAAACGGACGTGTTTCGTCCGTGGTTGAGCGGGTCTGAGCGTCGAGGCTGGTCGGCAAGGTCGCGCGCCAGCGGCCGTCTCGCCGGTGGTCGAGGAGGTTGCGCCAGCCCGTCGTGCCGGTGGCTTAGGAGGTTGCGCAGCCCGTCGTGCCGGTGGTTGAGGAGGTTGCGCAGCCCGTCGTGCCGGTGGTT
>JAEZKN010000214.1 GCA_023415395.1 Actinomycetes bacterium | reverse complement strand
GGGCGGAACTCGCCGTCGAGCACGCGTCCCTGGGCGCCGAGCCGCTGGAGCGTGTGCCGGACCACGGCCGCGCCCAGGCCGAGCCGGGCGGCGACGTCGTCGGCGGTGAAGGGGCCGTGGGTGCGGGCGTAGCGGGCGACCAGGTCGCCGAGCGGGTCCTCGACCGGGTCGGTGAAGGCGTCCGGCGTGCCGTGGGGGACGGGGACGCCGAGGCCGTCGCGCAGCCGGCCGACGTCCTCGATCGCGGTCCAGCGCTCCGTGCCGGCCATCCGCACCTCGACGACGCGCCGCTGGTCGGCGAGCGCCTGCACCCAGGCCGCGACGTCGGCGCCGTCCGTGCTGCGCGCGGAGATCTCCTCGGTGCTCAACGGGCCGAGCAGGCGGAGCAGGTCGGCGACGCCCTCGGCGTCGCGGGCCCTGCGGTCCTCGGCGGTGCGCTGCAGCTCGGCCTCGACCTCGGCCAGGACCTCGGGGTCGAGGAGCTCGCGCAGCTCGGCGCGGCCGAGCAGCTCGGCCAGCAGGCCCTGGTCGAGGGAGAGCGCGGCGGCCCGGCGCTCGGCGATGGGCGAGTCGCCCTCGTACATGAACTGGGCGACGTACCCGAACAGCAGGCTGCGCGCGAACGGCGAGGGCTGGGGGGTGGCGACGTCGGCGACCTGCACCTCACGCCGGTCGATGCCGCGCATGAGCGCGACCAGGGCGGGGAGGTCGTAGACGTCCTGGAGGCACTCGCGCACGGCCTCGAGGACGATGGGGAACGAGGGGTACTTCGCGGCGACCTCGAGCAGCACGGCCGAGCGCTGCCGCTGCTGCCACAGCGGCGAGCGGCGGCCCGGGTCGCGGCGGGGGAGCAGCAGGGCCCGCGCGGCGCACTCGCGGAAGCGGCTGGCGAAGAGCGCCGACCCGCCGACCTCGTCGGTGACGAGGGCCTCGATCTCGTCGGGCTCGAAGACGATGACGTCGCCACCGGGCGGCTCGGCGTCGGTGTCGGGGATCCGCACGACGATGCCGTCGTCGGAGGCGACCGCCTGCCCGTCGACGCCGTAGCGCTCGCGCAGCCGGGCATTGATGGCCAGGGCCCACGGGGCGTGCACCGGGACGCCGAAGGGCGAGTGCACGACCAGGCGCCAGTCGCCGAGCTCGTCGCGGAACCGCTCCACGACCAGGGTCTGGTCGCTCGGCAGCAGGTTGGTCGCCTCGAGCTGTTCGTGGAGGTAGGTGACGAGGTTGCCGGCGGCGTACTCGTCGAGGCCGTCGGCTCGGGCGCGCTCCTCGGCCTCGGCACGGGGGAGGGCACCGAGCTCGCGGGTGAAGGCGCCGATGGCAGCACCAAGCTCGGCCGGCCGGCCCAGCGCGTCGCCCTTCCAGAACGGCAGGCGGCCGGGCACGCCGGGAGCCGGGGTGACGAGCACGCGGTCGTGGGTGATGTCCTCGATGCGCCAGCTGGTGGCGCCGAGGGCGAAGACGTCGCCGACGCGGGACTCGTAGACCATCTCCTCGTCGAGCTCGCCGACCCGGCGGCCGGGGCCCTCGCCGCCCACGAGGAACACGCCGAACAGGCCGCGGTCCGGGATGGTGCCGCCGCTGGTGACCGCGAGGCGCTGCGCCCCCGGCCGCCCGGTGAGGGTGCCGGTGACGCGGTCCCAGACGATGCGGGGTCGCAGCTCGGCGAACTCGTCGGAGGGGTAGCGGCCGCTGAGCAGGTCGAGCGTGGCGTCGTAGGCGCTGCGGGGGAGCGCGGTGAACGGCGCGCTGCGCCGCACCAGGTCGTAGAGGTCGTCGACGGACCAGGCGTCGAGGGCGGTGGCCGCGACCACCTGCTGGGCGAGGACGTCGAGCGGGTTGGCCGGGACGCGCATCGACTCGATGGCGCCGGTGCGCATCCGGCCGACGGCGACGGCGGTCTGTGCAAGGTCGCCGCGGTGCTTGGGGAAGAGCACGCCGCGCGACACCTCGCCGACCTGGTGGCCGGCGCGGCCCACGCGCTGGAGCGCGCTGGCGACACTCGGTGGGCTCTCGATCTGCACGACCAGGTCCACGGCGCCCATGTCGATGCCGAGCTCGAGGCTGCTGGTGGCGACGACGCAGGGGAGGCGGCCCCGCTTGAGGTCGTCCTCGATGATCGCCCGCTGCTCCTTGGACACGGAGCCGTGGTGGGCCTTGGCGATCACGGTCTCGGCGCCGCTGGTCTGCCCGGACTGGGCCATCACCTGGGCGGGGGTCTGCCCGGGCAGCAGCTGCTCGCCGGTCGCGCGCTCGAAGGCGATCTCGTTGAACCGCGCGGTCAGCCGCTCCGCGAGCCGGCGCGAGTTGGCGAAGACGATCGTCGACCGGTGCTGCTCGATCAGGTCGACGACCCGCTCCTCGACGTGGGGCCACAGGCTCTGGGACCGCTCGGGGTCCTCGCCGTCCTCGTCGTACTGCTCCGGGGCGGTCATGTCCTCGACCGGGACGCCGACCCGGAGGTCCCACTCCTTCTCGCTCGGCGGCGCCACGATCTCGACGGGGGCGGAGCCGCCGAGGAAGCGGGCCACCTCCTCGAGCGGGCGGACCGTGGCGGAGAGGCCGATGCGCTGGGCCGGCCGCTCGAGCAGCGCGTCGAGGCGCTCGAGGCTGACCGCGAGGTGGGCGCCGCGCTTGGTGCCGGCCACCGCGTGCACCTCGTCGACGATCACGGTCTCGACGCCGCGCAGCGACTCCCGGGCCTGGCTGGTGAGCATGAGGAACAGCGACTCGGGGGTGGTGATGAGGATGTCCGGCGGCGCCGTGGTCAGCTTGCGCCGGTCGGCCGCGGGCGTGTCGCCGGAGCGGACGCCGACGCTCACCTCCGGCACGCGGACCCCGAGCCGCTCGGCGGTGTGGCGGATGCCGGTCAGCGGGGCGCGGAGGTTGCGCTCGACGTCGACGCCGAGAGCCTTGAGGGGGGAGATGTAGAGGACCCGGCAGCGCTGCTGCTTGTCCTCCGGGCGCGGCCGGCTGGTGAGGCGGTCGATGCTCCACAGGAACGCGCTGAGCGTCTTGCCCGAGCCGGTCGGCGCCACCACCAGCGCGTGCCGCCCGGCCCCGATCGCCTCCCACGCGCCGGCCTGGGCAGGCGTCGGCTCGGCGAACGCCGCACCGAACCAGGTGCGGGTGGGTTCGGTGAACCTCGCGAGGGCCTCGGACACCCCTTCAGTCTGGCTCACGCCACCGACAGTGCCCCCTCGTGCCGAGGTCGAGTCGGGGCTGGGTCAGCCGAGCACGGCGTCGAGCTCGACCTCGACCTTCCACCGCGGGTCGAGCAGGCCGGCGACGACGACCATCGTGCTGGCCGGTCGCACGTCGCCGAACACCTCACCGTGCACCGCGCCGATCGCGTCGCCGTCGGAGGCGTCGACGACGTACTGCCGGGTGCGGACCACGTCCGCGACCGACCCGCCGAGCTCCTCGAGGGCCGCCACGGCGATCTCCCAGCAGCGGCGTGCCTGCACCGCCGGCTCCGGGTCGACGGTGCCGCCCGGCCACACCGGCGCCGTCCCGCTCACCGCGATCATGCCGCCGACGCGCACCGCGCGGCTGAAGCCGATGGTCTCCTCGAACGGCGATCCGCTGCGGGCGTGCTGGCGGGTGGTGTCGGGCATGGCGGGAGCGTAGGGCATGCGGTTTGGTCACCAACCGCAGGA